>NZ_JANSHM010000076.1:0-13103 GCF_047461635.1 Synechococcus sp. W55.2
ATGGGAAGGGGATGCGGATTTGAATGGTGCGAATGTGATTGCGCTCTTGGGGGCTGTCGTAAACCAGCCTAGAGGTTAAGCCTACGGCTCGCTTCGCGAACGGGCCTGTTTTGTTCTCTGGTAGAGCAGAGCAGGCCCAGGGCTACTGAAAGCCCGCTCTGTACTGCTTAGCGGTCGGAGCCGGGTAGTTTACACGCCCGTCCATTCCAAGCCCCGCTACAGCTATCTGCAAAACTATCCGCTCTCTCCCACCCCCAAGGCAACAACAGGCGGTCAGGGAAAGAGCGGTCTAGCGGGCCTTCAACTGGAACCTGACTGCCGGGAGGAACTCCAAGCGAGCCAGAACGCGAAGACTCTTCAGCAGACTGAAGGATCTAAGTTCAGACCGTTAGAGAACAGCCCCGGCGCACAGCCGGCTGAACCCAACTTGACGACCCTTACAACTACTACTATCTGGCATCCGCAGGAACCTCCCTTACTAAACGACACCCTGAGACTAGCACAAATCTTTTCTTGTTTTCTCGATCAGGGAGTTCATGCGGTGGTTTGTTGGAGCCGTTTGAGAGCTCCAGGCGCTCTGGGTGACCGTGGGCTTCGGATCCCCTGTCCCACAAGAGGGGTGAGGGATGGACTGCTGAGGATGAGGCGACAGCGTAGGATAGAGAGACGCCCTTTAGGTTGCTCGAGTTGCCGTGGACTACAAAAGTACCCTCAACCTGCCCCAAACTCAGTTTCCCATGCGGGCAGAGGCCGCCAAGAGAGAACCCGCCATTCAAGCCTTTTGGCAGGAAGAGCAAATCTACCAGCGCCTTGCCGACCACAATCCTGGGGATCCCTTTGTCCTGCACGATGGACCGCCCTACGCCAATGGCGATATCCACATGGGCACCACCCTCAACAAGATCCTCAAGGATATCGTCAACAAGTACCACATCCTGCAGGGGCGCAAGGTGCGCTACGTGCCCGGCTGGGATTGCCACGGCCTGCCCATCGAACTGAAAGTGTTGCAAAGCCTCACTCCGCAGGAGCGGGAAAACCTCACCCCTCTGCAGCTGCGACAAAAAGCCAAGGAGTACGCCCTGCACTACGTTGATGTGCAGCGGGCCAGTTTTCAGCGCCTGGGGGTATGGGGATCCTGGGATCGGCCCTACCTGACGCTGTCGCCGGAGTACGAAGCCGCCCAGATCGAGGTGTTTGGACAAATGGCCCTCAAGGGCTACATCTACCGCGGCCTCAAACCCGTCCACTGGAGCCCCAGCTCCCAGACGGCTCTGGCGGAAGCGGAGCTGGAGTACCCCGACAACCACATCTCCCCCAGCATCTACGTGGCCTTTCCCCTGCAGAGCCTGAGTCCGGCGGCGCAGCCGGTTTTGGAGCCTTTCATGCCGGGCCTGCGGGCAGCCATCTGGACCACCACCCCTTGGACGATCCCGGCCAACCTGGCTCTCTGCTTTAACCCCAAGCTCACCTATGCAGTGGTGGAGTCTCCCCGCTTCGGCCTGCTGTTGATCGCCGCCGATCTGCGGGAGCGGCTGGAGAAGGTTCTGGAGACGCCTCTGGAGATCAAGGCCACCCTGTCGGGATCCGCCCTGGAATACAGTCAAGGACGGCACCCCCTCTTTGACCGCGCCAGCCTCTGCGTGCTGGGGGACTATGTCACCACCGAGTCCGGCACCGGCATTGTGCACACAGCTCCGGGGCATGGGGAAGATGACTTCAAAACCGGCCAAAAGTATGGTCTGCCCATTCTCAGCCCTGTGGACGATCAGGGGAGATTTACCGCCGAGGCCGGATCCCAGTTCGTCGGGTTGGATGTGCTCTCCAAGAAGCCGGAGACCAGCGGCAATGCTGCTGTCATCCAGGCTCTGCAGGCTGCGGGGGCTTTGCTCAAGGAAGAGCCCTACAACCACAAATATCCCTACGACTGGCGCACGAAAGAGCCAACGATTTTCCGGGCCACCGAGCAGTGGTTTGCGTCTGTAGCTGGCTTCCGGGAGCTGGCCCTGCAGGCCATTAAAACCGTGAAATGGATCCCGGCCATCGGGGAGAACCGCATCACTGCTATGGTGTCGGAGCGCTCGGATTGGTGTATTTCCCGCCAGCGGGCTTGGGGCGTGCCCATCCCCGTCTTTTACGACGAAGAAACCGGCGAGCCCTTGCTCACCGCCGAGACCCTCGACCACATCAAGGCCATCTTCGCCCAGGAGGGATCCGACGCCTGGTGGAAGCGCCCGGTGGAGGAGTTGCTGCCGGAGAAGTACCGCCACAATGGCCGCACCTACCGCAAAGGGATGGACACCATGGATGTCTGGTTTGACTCCGGCTCCTCCTGGGCGGCAGTGGCCAAGGCCCAAGGGCTGGGCTACCCGGTGGATCTGTATTTGGAGGGCTCCGACCAACACCGGGGCTGGTTCCAATCCAGTTTGCTTACCTCCGTGGCCGTCAACGGCCATGCCCCCTACAAGGCGGTGCTCACCCATGGGTTTGTGCTGGACGAGAAAGGCCAGAAAATGAGCAAGTCCCTGGGGAATGTCATCGATCCGATGGTGTTAATCAACGGCGGCAAAGATCCCCAGACGGATCCCGCCTACGGGGCGGATGTGCTGCGCCTGTGGGTCTCCAGTGTGGACTACTCCGGGGATGTGCCGCTGGGTAAGACCATTCTTGGGCAAATGGCGGATGTGTATCGCAAAATCCGCAACACAGCTCGCTTTTTGCTGAGCAACCTCTACGACTTCAATCCAACTCAGGATGCCGTTCCTTTTGAAGCCTTGACGGAGCTAGACCGCTACATTTTGCACCGCCTGCACGAGGTGGGATCCGAGATCGGCGAATCTTTTGCAAGCTATCAGTTCTACCGCTTTTTCCAGGCGATTCAGAACTTCTGTGTGGTGGATCTCTCCAACTTTTACCTGGATATTGCCAAGGATCGCCTCTACATTAGCCATGCCCAAAGTCTACGGCGGCGCCAATGTCAAACGGTGCTCTCCCTGTTGCTGGAGAACTTGGCCAAGGCCATCGCCCCCGTTCTCTCCCACCTGGCCGAAGAGATTTGGAGCCATCTGCCCTATCCCAAGCCCACCCGTTCGGTGTTTGAGGGGGGGTGGATGAAGCTGCCGGAGCACTGGCGGGATCCCCAGTTGGCGGCCATTTGGGAGCAGCTGCGAGAGGTGCGCCAAGAGGTGAACAAGGCTCTGGAGCAAGCCCGTACCGGTCGCGTTAGCGGGACGAAGTCCTTTAAGCCCATCGGCGCTTCCACCGAGGCCAAGGTCATTCTGAAGGTGGCGGATCCCGGCCTGTACTCTCTTTTGCAGGAGCGGGCTGCCGAGTTGCGCTACTTGTTCATCACCTCACAGGTGGAACTGGAGAAAACCTCAGGTCAAGGCTTGCAGATCTCTGTTTTTCCGGCTGACGGCCAAAAGTGCGTGCGCTGCTGGAACTATTCCACCCGTGTGGGGGAATTTGCCGAACATCCAGAGCTGTGTGAGCGTTGTGTAGCCGCTCTGGCCGGGGAGTTTTGAATTCGGGACCCCGTCCCGCTGGCGGGAAGGGATCCCCCTCTTTGAATTGGCTCTTTCTCCGGACAGGTCTTGTCGGCCTTCTTCGGGATCAAGGGGCAGAGCTGCGGGATGGGATCCCCTCGACATGGGTGTGCAACACCTTGCCGCACAGGGTTTTCTCCAGCCAGGGAGTCGCTGGCGATCGGGAGTGGAGGGTGGCCGCAGAAACCGTCCAGGGGTGGGTGGGATCAAACAGCACCCAGTCGCTGTGGGGGGTGAGGGTGGGCGGATCTAGGTTTAGGCAGCGGGCCGGGTACAGGCTGAGGGCAGACCACAGTTGCAGCGCCGTCAGGGATCCCGTTGCCACCAAATGTTGCCACAGCAGCGGCAGAGCCAGCTCCAGGCCCATCGCCCCCGGCGGGGCATCGGCAAAGGGCAGGGTTTTCTCTTCGTAGGTGTAGGGGTGGTGATCCGTCGCGATCCCCAGGCTGCCGGAACGGATCCCGGCGATCAGAGCCTCCCGGTCGCCGGCGCTGGGAAGAGGGGGCAGGAGACGAAGGTGGGGATCGTAGCGATGCTCAAGGACGGCCTCTTCGGACAAGATCAGGTGCATCCAAGTGGTGCTGGCGGTAACCGGCAGTCCTTCTGCTTGGGCCTGTTGGATCAGCTCCAGGCTGCGGGCTTGGCTCAGGCGCATAATATGCACAGGCGGAGGGGAAGGAACGCTCCTGATCACCTCCAAGAGACGGGCCAGAGCGGCAGTTTCGGCACTGGCAGGGATCCCTTTCAGCCCTAGGCGCAGCGCCCAGATCCCTTCGTAAAGGCTGCCTTGCCCGGCCAAGGTGGGATCCCAGGCCCAGAGCAGCAGGGGTTTCTTCCCCAGCCGCAAATACTCCAGAGCCCGCCGCACCAAAGCCAAGGAGCGCAGCGGCTGAACCTCTGCAAAGCCAACTGCTCCCGCTTGCGCCAGTTCTCCCCAGGGGGTTGGGGTTTCTCCCTGGCCACCCACGCTCAGGGCAGCCCAGGGCAGCCAGCGGGGATCCCCCAATTGGCGGGGGTAGCGGTTCAAGTGCTCCGGGCGATCCAGCACCGGAAAAAAGCCGCTTCCGGGAAGGGGGGTGGGCAGAAGCCCCACCTGGGTAAAGCCTCCCGCCAAAGCCGCTGCAGCCAAAGAGGTCAGGGTTTCCCGACTGTGGGCCAGAAAGTGCTCCGCACCGCTTACGCGACCGCTGCCAACCATCTCGCCGCTGTGGGCATACAGATCCAGCAAACCCGGCCCCACCACCCAACCTGAGCCATTGATGGTGGGGATATCGGCAGGGATCCCTGCTGGCTCGGTGGCCCGCAGGCGACCCTCTTGCAACCACACATCGGTTACTTCATCCCGCTGGCGCAAGGGATCCAATAGGCGCACTCCCTGGAGATGCACATTTTGTCCTGTTAGTCGTCCTGTTAGCTCGCGGAGAGGGGATGAGCCCATCTTTACAAAGCTCCAGCGGTGGTGCAGTCCAGGATCTGGCCGGACAGATGGGTGGTGAGGTTCAACACCTTCAAAACCGGGGCACCCTCCTTGCCTTCTGGATAGTCGATCACCGTAATGGCGCCATTCCCCTGCTTGAAGATCCAAAAGGCTTGGGGGGAAAGGTCGAACAACTGACAGATGATCGCCTTGTTGATGGCATCGTGGGCAACAACAACCGCCGTGCCCTGAGGAAACTGGGCTGCGGTGATGGCCAAAAGCTCCTGCCAAGCGGAGCGAGTGCGCTCCCACACCTGGTGAAGGTTTTCCCCATTGGGCATCTGCACACTGGCGGGATCCCGTTGCCAGCGCTCCAGCTCGCCGGGGTATTCGGCTTCGACTTCGCTTTGCAGCTTGCCCTCCCAGTCGCCGTGGCAGATCTCTTGCAAGTCGGGCATTGGGCGCAAAATGAGGTTGCTGTGGTTGCTGCAGATGGCATCGGCTGTGGCCCAGGGGCGCTTCAGGGGGCTGGAGAAGGCCAGTTGCAGAGGTTGAGTGGCCAAAAATTCTGCCACCTTGGCTGCCTGTTCCTCCCCGGTGGCATTGAGGGGGATATCCCGCTGCCCTTGAAAACGGCGCTCTCGGTTCCATTGGGTTTCCCCATGCCGCACCAGCAAGATGCGCATCCCCTGCTTGCGCTTGGGCAGGGCTTGGCCGAGGTGAGCGGTGATGTTCAGAGATTCCAGTTGTGGCGGCCCCTGCAGGCCCTCGGGAAAATTGAGAACGCTGATGGCGCAGTTATCCTGCCCGAGGCGGTGATAGTGGTGTGGCCCCAGGCCGATGGCGGTGCTGACCAGGGCGCGATTGATGCCGCTGTGGCCCACGATGAGGATATTGAGGGGCTGCCTTGGGGAGGGATCCGCTCCATGGTTCCAGAGGCCTGCAGCCGATTGCAGATGCAGGGCCAGCATTTCCCAAAACCCCTGCGCCTGCTGCCAGAGCTCCCGCACCGGAAAGCGGCCCTCTAGCTCCAGGGTGTCGGGATGGTGCCGCCACAGGTGGTAATCTTCGGGGTATTTCTCCTGCACCTCGGCAAAGGTCAGCCCTTCCCAGGCTGTCAGGTCGATCTCCCGCAGTTGATCGGTGATGTGCAGAGGGATCCCTTCTCGGTCTTTCAAAAGGATGCGAGCTGTCTCGAGGGCGCGAGACAGGGGGCTGCAATAGGCGCAATCCAACGGGATCCCGGCCAGGGCCTCGGCTACACGCTGCGCCTGCACTTCTCCAGTGGGGGTGAGCCGGGAGAGATCGGAGCGGCCTTGAATGCGATTTTCCAGGTTGAAGGTGCTCTCACCATGGCGCACGATCAAGATGCGCAGGGCAGGCTGGTCGCGGTAGCGGGACGGAGTCCTTGCCATCGCTTGCATGGACTTACTCATCGCAGTAGCGGGACGGAGTCCTTAGAACACCTTCTAGAGTACCGCCACTGGGCGGCGCTCGCCTTCGTCAATTCACCGGTTGGGCTGCCGACTGAGGCGTATTTGGGCTGGTCGCCGCTTGTGATGGGGGCATCTTTGGAGAATGGCCGCGCTGCGTTTCCGCTGGCAGAGGTTTTGGTTGAATGGACGTTGGCGAAGGGGGCCGGCTTGGTGCTCCTTGCCCTTGTTGTGGTGCTGTTGGCGCAGTTTTTCCCTCCACTGCTCCCTCAGGAGAGCCCCCTGCCACCGATAGAATCCGAGAAGACAAAGTGTAGGATCCCTGAAGGCGGATCCCTCTTGCCTGGACAAGCGCTGCCATGGTTTCTCCACAATTGGCTTGGGATCCCGGATCCCTGACCGAAAGCCCCAACCCGGCTACAGCCGAGATCGACCGTCTCAGCACCTGGGAACTGGTGAAACGGATCAACGCTGAGGATCGGCGGGTGCCGGAAGCGGTGGCTGCTCAAGCAGAGCCGATTGCCCAAGCCATCGATGCCATTGCCCAGCGGATGAGTCGCGGCGGGCGGCTGATCTATATCGGGGCAGGAACCTCAGGTCGGCTGGGGGTGCTGGATGCGGCTGAGTGCCCGCCCACTTTTGGCACTTCCCCCACCCAGGTGGTGGCTTTGATTGCCGGGGGGGAAAGGGCCCTGACCCAGGCGGTAGAAGGCGCAGAGGACGACGCAGAAGCGGCTGCCCGCGCTCTGGAGAGTCTCCACCTCCAAGCTCAAGATAGTGTGGTGGGAATTGCTGCCAGCGGTCGTACCCCCTATGTGCTGGGTGGGATCCAAGCCGCTAGGAGCATGGGGGCGCTCACGATTGGCCTGGCCTGTAACCACCCTTCCCCGCTAACCGAGCAGGTGGACATTGCCATTGCCCCTTTGGTGGGGCCGGAGGTGATCCTCGGATCCACCCGCATGAAAGCCGGCACAGCCCAAAAGCTGGTGTTGAACACGATCTCCACTGGAGTGATGATCCGCTTGGGCAAGACCTATGGCAACCTAATGGTGGATCTCCAAGCCAGCAATGCCAAGCTCAAGCAGCGGGCGGAGCGAATAGTGGCTTTGGCCTGCGATCTGGATCCCACTACGGCTGCCCAATTGCTGCAGGCTTGTGATGGAGAGGTGAAAACCGCGATCCTTGTGGCCTTGATGGGGTGCTCTGCTCAAGAGGCCCGTCAGCACTTGCACCAGGCCCAGGGCAACATTCGCCAGGTGCTTGATGCTGCTCTGGCGCAGCGGCGGTGACAATAGTTGAATGGCTTGTCCATGAGCGTTTGCGGCTACCTCTACACGCCTTCCCATGCCCCTTTGCCGGAACAGGAGTTGGCCTGGCTCCAGGGGCGAGGGGCCGATCCCATCCTGCACGATTGGGGATCCCGAACTCATTTGGAGGAGCTGTTCCGACGCATCACAGCCGGCTTGGTGCAGGAAGTGCTGCTCTTGCGCCTGTCGGATCTGGGGGATCGGGCGGATGAAATCCACGAGCGGCTGCTGCAAATCCAACACTCCGGGATCCGCCTCAGCTTGGTCACCGAATCCGGCCTGCAAACCCCCACCAAGGCTGCCGATTGGATCCCCCTGCTGGCCGAGATCCCCCATCAGTTGCAAAGCCGCCGCCTCTGCTGCAGCCAAGCCCAAAACCGCCTGGCGGGCAAACCCCCCCCTGGCCCTGCCCCCTTTGGCTACCGCCGCGAAGGGGAACGCTACGTGCTGGATCGCCGGCAGGCCAGCATCGTTCAGGATTTTTTCCAGCACTTTCTCCTCTACGGATCCCTGCGGCAGGCGGTGCGCTTCTTGGAGGAAAAACACCACAAGCGGATTTCTGTGGCCACCGGACGCAACTGGCTGCTCAACCCGGTATACCGCGGGGATCTGGCCTATGCCGACGGCACCACCCTGCGGGACACTCACCCGGCCCTTCTCAGCCGCACGGAAGCCGCCCAGATCGATCGCTGGCTCAAACGCAACCAAGGGATCCCTCGCCGCAGCGCCAGTGCTCCCCGCGCTTTGGCCGGCCTGGTTCATTGCTGCGCTTGTGGCAGCCTTCTGCGCATTGTGCAAACCACCCCTCGCAAGGGGAAAAAGAACGGATCCCCCTACCTCTATCTGCGCTGCCAAACCTGTCGCTACAGCCTCCCCTACACCGAAGTCCTGCAGGAGGTGATCCGGCAGGTGTGCGAACAACTGCCCCAACGCGCCCAGACGCTGGATCGACAAGCCCTCACCCAAGTCCGCCAAGAGCTGCAAGCCCAAATCCAGGCCAACGCCGAGCGGCTGCGGCAATTGGAAGAGCTACAGCAATCTGGACTAATGGACGAAGCCTCCCTGGCCCAGCGTCGCTACCAGTTGCGAGCAGAGACGGCCCGCTTGGCCCAAAAGCTGGAGCAACTCCCCCCCGCCAACCTCACCCAGACCATCCAAACCCTCTCCATCCCGCCCTTCTGGCAAGACCTCAGCGAGACCGAACGGCGTGCCTACCTGCGGGAATTCCTGCGCAGGATCGAGGTGGATTCTGCAGGAGCGGTGCGAGTTACTTTTGCCTTCGATCCCTGAGAGCGAAGGGTTCCCCCCACCTTCCCCCCAGAATTGAGACCATTCTTGATTCTTTCTCAGCCCAGACCTGCCTCAGCGCCAAGCCAAGAGGACGGGATCAGCGCCATGGCATAGCTGAATCCTTCCCGATTTGGGTGAATTGTCATCTGGAGTTGTTTTCTTTTGATCACTGATGAAAGTATATCTAAAACTAAAATCGGGAAAAACATCAAAAATCGACTTGAGAAGCCCTGGGAACTTTCTTAGGACCATTTGCAAGATCTGGGAACTTCTAGCTTTTTGAGGGATCCACCTTTATCCTTCGCAACAGTTCTCAGGGGGCGGGTTGGCTGCCGATAATGTCCCTTGTCTGCCCCATGGAGGAACGCGCTGTGAAATTGGCGGTTTACGGAAAAGGTGGGATCGGCAAATCCACCACCAGTTGCAACATCTCGGTGGCCTTGGCCAGGCGGGGCAAAAAGGTCTTGCAGATTGGCTGTGATCCCAAGCACGACAGCACCTTCACCCTGACCGGCTTTCTCATCCCCACCATCATCGACACCCTGGAAGCCAAGGGCTATCACCACGAAGACATCTACCCAGAAGATGTGATCTACCGCGGCTACGGCGGCGTGGACTGTGTGGAAGCGGGTGGGCCCCCGGCAGGGGCTGGCTGTGGCGGCTATGTGGTGGGGGAAACCGTCAAACTCCTAAAGGAGCTGAACGCCTTCGATGAGTACGATGTCATCCTCTTCGATGTGTTGGGGGATGTGGTGTGTGGCGGTTTTGCAGCTCCCCTCAACTACGCCGACTACTGCCTGATTGTGACCGACAACGGCTTTGATGCCCTGTTTGCCGCCAATCGGATTGCTGCCTCGGTGCGAGAAAAGGCTAAAACCCGCAAGCTGCGGTTGGCCGGGCTGATCGGCAATCGCACCAGTAAGCGGGATCTGATTGACAAATACGTCTCGGCAGTTCCCATGCCGGTTATCGAGGTGCTTCCCCTCATTGAAGATATTCGCGTCTCGCGGGTCAAGGGCAAAACCCTCTTCGAGATGGCGGAAACCGATCCCAGCCTGGAGCCTGTCTGCCAGTACTACCTGAACATCGCCGATGAGCTGCTGGCCCGCCCGGAAGGGATCGTGCCCCAACCTGCCGAAGATCGGGAGCTGTTTGCTTTGCTCTCCGACTTTTACAACACCCCGGCCCGTCAACTGGCCCTGGTGTGACGGATCCCCTGCCAGCGGGGGCAGTGTGTCCAAAAATGAAGCCACTGTTTCGGAAGACTGTCGCAAACCTTATCAATTTGTTGTCCGATCCGCTTTCCCCCCCAAGATGGATCCTGTAGGGATCTCGCTTTGGGAAGGAAATGGCACAGGAGTTGGATATGCAAGGACAAGAGCAACCCACCGTCGTGATTACCGGAGCTTCCTCGGGTGTTGGCCTGTACTCAGCTTTGGCCTTGGCCAAGCGCGGCTGGCACGTGGTGATGGCCTGTCGGGATCTGGACAAAGCCTACCGGGCGGCCCAGCAAGTGGGGATCCCCCAGGGCAGCTATACCCTGCTGCAGATCGATCTGGCCAGCTTGGCCAGCGTGCGGCGGTTTGTCGAGCAGTTCCGCAACTGGGGCCGTTCCTTGGACGCCTTGGTCTGCAATGCCGCCATCTACATGCCCCTGCTCAAGCAGCCCCTGCGCAGCCCGGAAGGATATGAGCTGACCATGGCCACCAACCATCTGGGGCATTTCTTGCTCTGCCATTTGATGTTGGAGGATCTGAAACGCTCCACCTATCCAGATCGGCGGCTGGTGATCTTGGGCACGGTTACCCACAATCCCAAAGAGCTGGGGGGTAAGATCCCACCCCAACCCCACCTGGGGGATCTGCGGGGGTTTGCCCAGGGCTTCAAGGATCCCATCAGCATGGCGGACGGCGGCAAATTTGAACCGGTGAAAGCCTACAAAGACAGCAAAGTCTGCAATATCCTCACCATGCGCGAGCTGCACCGCCGCTTCCACGAAAGCACTGGCATCACCTTCCTCTCCCTCTATCCGGGGTGTGTAGCCACCACGGCTCTGTTCCGCCATCACTATCCCCTGTTTCAAAAACTTTTCCCCTGGTTTCAAAAAAACATCACGGGCGGATTTGTTTCTCAGGAATTGGCCGGAGAGCGGGTGGCCCAAGTGGTGACCGATCCCGAGTTTCGTCGGTCGGGGTTCTACTGGAGCTGGGGCAACCGGCAACGCAAGAATGCCAAGCCCTTTAACCAAGAAGTCTCTGACGAGGCGGCAGACGATGCCAAGGCCAAATTGCTTTGGGATCTCAGCGAAAAATTGGTGGGTGTGCCCCAGTTGGTAGCCCTCTAGTTGGCAACGTTCCCTTCTTTTATGTTTTTAGGAGACGAGCATGAATGCTGCTTTGAATAGTGCCAACGCCCTTAACTTTCAGTGCGAAACCGGCAATTACCATACCTTTTGCCCGATTAGTTGTGTAGCTTGGCTTTATCAAAAAATTGAAGACAGCTTCTTTTTGGTCATCGGCACCAAGACCTGTGGCTACTTTCTGCAAAACGCCATGGGGGTGATGATCTTTGCCGAGCCCCGCTATGCCATGGCGGAGCTGGAAGAGGGGGATATTAGCGCCAAGCTCAACGACTATGAGGAGCTGAAGCGGCTGTGCCTGCAAATTCAACGAGATCGCAATCCCAGCGTGATTGTTTGGATCGGCACCTGCACCACCGAGATCATCAAAATGGATCTGGAGGGCCTAGCCCAGAAGCTGGAAGGGGAGATCGGGATCCCGATTGTGGTGGCCCGGGCCAATGGCCTCGACTACGCTTTTACCCAAGGGGAAGACACGGTTTTGGCCTCGATGGCTCAACGCTGCCCAGAGCAGGTGCGGGCAGAGGAGCAGGAAACCCGCGGGGGTCTCCAGGCGCTTTTTTACGGGCTCCGCTCTGGAACAAAGAAAGAGGAGGAAGGCTTCCACAAGCATCCTCCCTTGGTGATCTTCGGCTCGGTGCCCGATCCGGTGGTGACCCAACTCACCCTGGAGCTGAAAAAACACGGGATCCGCGTCTCCGGCTGGTTGCCGGCCAAACGCTATGGAGAGCTGCCGGTGATCGAGCCGGGCACCTACGTGGTGGGGGTGAATCCTTTCCTCAGCCGCACGGCCACCACGCTGGTACGCCGCAAAAAGGCTAAGCTCATCACCGCTCCTTTTCCCATCGGGCCGGATGGCACCCGCGCCTGGATAGAAGCCATTGCCCGCGAGCTGGGGATCCCGACGCCAGGCTTGGCAGAGCGGGAAGCGGAAGTGTGGAACCATCCCCAAGTTCGGGATTATCTGGAGCTGGTGCGGGGCAAGAGCGTTTTCTTCATGGGCGATAACCTGCTGGAGATCTCGCTGGCCCGTTTCCTGGTGCGCTGTGGCATGACGGTGCAGGAAATTGGGATCCCTTACATGGACAAACGCTACCAAGCGGCTGAGCTGGCCCTCTTGGAGCGCACCTGCGAAGAGATGGGAGTGCCCAAGCCCACCATCGTAGAGAAGCCGGATAACTACAACCAAATCCAGCGCATCAAGGCCCTGCAGCCGGATCTGGTGATCACAGGTATGGCCCACGCCAACCCCCTAGAGGCACGGGGGATAACCACCAAGTGGTCGGTGGAGTTTACCTTCGCCCAGATCCACGGCTTCGGCAACGCCCAAGCTCTGCTGGAGCTGGTGACCCGACCGCTGCGGCGCAATGCAGCCCTCAAAGGCTTGGGTTGGGAACGGTTGGTGCGGGAAGAAGCCCCTATCTAACCTTCCGGCTCCTCATTGTCAAACAGTAGACCGTCTAGGTGATCTGGCAGTTGCTGCCGGTCGATCCAGACCATGCCCGCCAGAATAGCTTCGGCCTCGTTTTGAAAGTAGCCGTAGGCTTTGGCGCCAATCTCCGGCTCGCAAGAGCCATCTTGCTGGAGCAGTCGGCAGCGAAAGATAAACCCCTTCTCTGTAGCTTGGGTGGTGATGCTGATACATTTACGCTGAACACTGCTGAACATCACTGTTCAGCTATGCAGCGATAGCATTCTGTTTGTTTCCAAACAGAATGGCGGTATCCCGCAAAGCTTTGAGTAGAATACCCAAAG
>NZ_JANSHM010000077.1:0-12495 GCF_047461635.1 Synechococcus sp. W55.2
CTATCATAACTTCCGCATTCCTCCCGACACTGACCCTACGGGTACAGTGCGGGGCTCCTGCGATTTCTAGCTGAAGAGTACCGAAAAGGGTCTCAGTAGCTCTGAGAACTCCCCCCTCCTCTCCCAAAAGGAAGGATCCTCAGGTTGCCGCTACTTGACTATTTATTTTGGAATCTTATTTTGGAATCACTCCATTCCGAGTTGCCGCTACCCAACCGCAAATAGGAAAGCCGGAGAGAGCTCCGGCCCCATCCAGAACTAAGCCTAAACCACAAATCTCAAAAGAGACTGACCTTCCCTCTGCCTTGCTTGAGCCCGGCACAGCAGGAACGGCAGCCACTACCCTGGGTTACTTCTTGGTAATTCTCGGAGTTTCCCGAAAGGCAACTGCGAAAAACAAAAGGCCCAACGTCAAAAACAGGATAAAGGTGTAGGTGATGGCTTCCATACGAAACCTCCAAGTCAGAATTGCTAAGGATTGCTAAGGGGGGCTTGATTCCAGATTAACTCAGAGCCGCCAGCACCCCATCTCCAAAGTGAAGCAGAGTGCCGACGGCATCGCCGAAAAGGGCTCTAGGCTTCCTGCACCTTGCGGGTAGTGGGATCCCCTACTTTCTGGAAGACGCCGAACTCCACCATTTCCTCGCTCATATTCGGGTCAATACCGGCGAACACATCCCGGAAGAGGGTACGGGCGCCGTGCCAAATGTGGCCGAAGAAGAACAGCAGGGCAAAGACCGCGTGAGCAAAGGTAAACCAACCGCGGGGGCTGGTGTGGAAGGTGCCGTCCGCCTTGGGGGTTTCTCGGTCGAACTCAAACAACTGACCCAACTGGGCCTGGCGGGCATATTTCTTAACCGTTGCCGGGTCGGTAAACACCTGACCGTCCAGCTTGCCGCCGTAAAACTCCACCGTCACGCCCACCTGCTCAAAGCTATAGCGAGACTCTGCCCGACGGAAGGGAATGTCTGCCCGCACCACCCCATCGGCATCCCGCAGGATAACCGGGAAGGTCTCGAAGAAGTTGGGCATCCGCTGCACCGTCAGCTCCCGCCCTTCGCGGTCACGGAACACCGGGTAGCCCAGCCACTCGATGGCAATGCCATCCCCTTTGTTCATGGGGCCAGCTCGGAACAGACCCCCCTTGGCCGGGCTGTTGCCCACGTAGTCGTAGAAGAGCAAAGATTTGGGCAGGGAGTTGTAGGCCTCGCTGCGGGTCATCCCGGCTTCCATAGCCGCATTTACCCGGCGGTTAATCTCCTGGTTGAAATAGCCAGAATCCCATTGGTAGCGGGTGGGACCAAACAGCTCCACAGGGGTAGTGGCGCTGCCGTACCACATGGTTCCGGCCACCACAAAACCGGCAAAAAACACCGCCGCGATCGAGCTGGAAAGCACCGTCTCGATGTTCCCCATTCGCAGAGCGCGATAGAGGCGCTGGGGTGGGCGTACCGTGATGTGAAATAGACCTGCAATGATGCCCACGATGCCTGCAGCAATGTGGTGGGCCACCACCCCTCCGGCGTTGTAGGGGTTAAAACCGGCTGGCCCCCATTCCGGTGCTACCGGCTGGACGTGTCCCGTCGTCGCATAGGGATCGCTCACCCACATCCCCGGGCCAAACACCCCCGTCAGGTGAAAGGCGCCAAACCCAAAGCAGAGGATCCCGGCCAACAGCAGGTGGATCCCAAATATTTTCGGCAGATCCAAAGCCGGCTCGCCGGTGCGGGGATCCCGGAACAGCTCCAGATCCCAGTACACCCAGTGCCAGCAGGCCGCCAAGAAGAGCAAGCCGGACAAAACGATATGGGCAGTAGCTACCCCTTCAAACGTCCAGAAGCCCGCATTGGCAACGCTCTCGCCGTAGATATTCCAACCGCCCCAGGAGTTGACCACCCCCAGGCGAACCATAAATGGCATGACAAACATGCCCTGACGCCACATCGGATTTAGGACAGGATCCGACGGATCGAAAATGGCCGTTTCATAAAGCGCCATTGATCCGGCCCAACCTGCTACCAGAGCAGTATGCATCAGGTGAACCGCGATTAGGCGACCTGGGTCATTCAGTACAACCGTATGGACCCGATACCACGGTAGTCCCATAAAGCTCGGTCCTCCACGTTCTCCAACACTTGCGCGATATCCAGTCAAAATTAAGCCGACATCTTACCTGGGATCCTGACCTGAGCAGTTTCTTCAGAGTCGAGGGGTGCCGCACCCGCTTGAACCCCTGAGCGCACCCAAGAGGATATCGCTCTCAGAATTTCCATCACGGGCATCAAACAGTATAACGAAACGCTACCGACCTGAGTGGCTTCAGGCAGGATGCCGTCTCACTTTAGGCATCATCTTCCCAGATCTCTCGCCAGAGATTAAAAATATGACTTAAAATGTTACAATACTTAGCAACTGTGAGCGCTCTCCTGGCTCAGTCTGAAAGGTGTCGTGGTTTCTGGCAGGGGTATGGCAACGATCCGCTTCGTCAACGAGAACCGAGAGATCTTCGTCGCTGAAGGCGCTAACCTGCGCCTGAAGGCTCTGGAAAACCAGATCGATCTCTACAAAATGATGGCCAAGCTGCTCAACTGCGGCGGCAACGGCCAATGTGGCACCTGTGTGGTGGAGATTGTCGAGGGATCCGAGCATCTCTCCCCTCGCACCGAGGCAGAAAACCGCAAGCTCAAGCGCAAGCCCGATAGCTACCGCCTTGCCTGCCAGACCAAGGTGTTGGGGGATGTTTCGGTCAAAACCAAGCCCTAGCCTTGGCCCGCCCGTTTTCCTTTTGGGCAAGTCGTACTCAAGAGTGGTATGCTGACTGCCAGTTGGGCTTGTGGCATTTGTGAGTTATGGAGACGAACTACCTGGGCATCTTGGCCACTCTCTTAGTCGTTCTGGTGCCCGCCATCTTCCTGGTGATTTTGTACGTGCAAACCTCCAGCAGATCTGGTGACTGAGTGGGCAGCTCCTGCCGATTCAAATTGGGCAAGGGGTATTCCTAAAGCCGGTCAAAAAGGGGATCCCCTGTGTACAAGAGGATCCCTTTGCGTTGGACAAACTGAGAGTACTTGGGGGAGCGCCCTCAAGGTGCTAAGTCAAGCTGTGGCTTGGGCTGCCTTGGCTTGGTCGAAGGTTCCCGCAGGCTCATACAAAAACTCAAACAGGTTGCCGTCGGGATCCTTGCCGTAGAAAGAGGCCGTGCCATCCCTGTGGGTGTGAATGGCCCCTACCGAGATCCCTTGGGATTTCAGGCGTTGGTGTTCTTGCTGGAGCTCCTCTATGCTGTCGAAGACAAAGCCAAAGTGAGGCCCTGCCGCGCGGTAGCCCGGCCCCAGCAGTGCCAGCCCATCCTCTCCCGCCTTCATGTAGGCCCAGTCGGGATCCTGCCAGACGTTGACCATGCCCAGCTTTTGGTAGAACTCCACCGCCTTGGGGATGTCTTCTACCCGGATGGCGACATGCCCGAGTTGTCTAAGTGCCATGTCATCCTCTGTGCTCAAGTGAGCCAACTGCAACGGTTCTCCTCCAGATCAGCTTGACACACTCCCCACCCCGAAGGGTAGGGATCCCCGCAGCAAGACAGGGCTCTAGACCTGACTTCTTGAGAACTTGAGACAGGGATCCCAATCCAGTCCATAGGCAGGACAGAAGATGGTTTCAACCCATTGGATTGGGGATGAAACAAGACTTATCCTGTTGGCTGCGCGGCCAAGAACCGCTCCAGCTCACTCAAAGCCTCTGCATCCATCTTGGTTTGCATAGGGCAAAACTTTGGCCCACACATAGAGCAAAACTCTGCCGTTTTGTAGATATCTGCCGGCAAGGTTTCGTCGTGATATTCTCTGGCGCGTTCTGGATCCAAAGACAATTCAAACTGCCGGTTCCAGTCGAAGTTATAGCGGGCCCTCGACATTTCATCATCCCGATCCCTGGCCCCAGGCCGGTGACGGGCAATGTCGGCAGCATGGGCGGCAATTTTGTAGGCAATGAGGCCGTTGCGCACGTCCTCAGCATTGGGCAAACCCAAGTGTTCCTTGGGGGTGACGTAGCAGAGCATTGCCGCACCATACCAGCCAGCCAAGGCCGCCCCAATGGCGGAGCTGATGTGGTCATAGCCTGCCGCAATATCGGTTACCAAAGGCCCCAAAACGTAGAAGGGAGCCTCATCGCACTCCTCCATTTGCTTGCGCACGTTAAATTCAATTTGATCCATCGGCACGTGCCCCGGCCCTTCTACCATCACCTGTACATCGTGCTCCCAAGCCATGCGGGTCAACTGGCCCAGGGTTTTCAACTCCGCCAGTTGTGCTTCATCAGAGGCATCGTGCAAACATCCCGGTCGCAAAGAATCTCCCAGACTAAAAGAAACATCGTATTTCTTGAAAATCTCGATAATGTCGCGGAAGTGGGTATAAAGCGGGTTTTGTTTGTGGTGGGCCAACATCCAACGGGCCAGGATCCCACCCCCACGAGAAACAATTCCCGTCAGGCGGTGGCGTACCAACGGCAGATATTCGATCAGGATCCCGGCATGGATGGTCATGTAGTCCACCCCTTGCTGGGCCTGTTTTTCGATAACATGCAAGATGTCTTCTGCAGAAAGTTTTTCGACGTTGCCGTGCACACTTTCTAGGGCTTGGTAGATGGGCACCGTGCCAATGGGCACTGGAGAAGCTTGGATAATGGCTGTGCGAATTTCATCCAAATCGCCCCCGCCGGTGGACAGATCCATAACGGTATCGGCGCCGTATTTGATGGCCAATTTCAGCTTTTCCAGCTCTTCGGCCAAGCCGGAAGAAGTAGGGGAAGCGCCAATGTTGGCATTGACTTTGCACCGGGAAGCGATCCCAATGCACATCGGCTCGAGGTTGGTGTGATTGATGTTGGCAGGGATGATCATGCGACCCCGGGCCACTTCCGAGCGGATCAGTTCCGGCGGCAGGTTTTCCCGCTGGGCCACATACTCCATCTCTTCAGTAATCACGCCCTGACGGGCAAAGTGCATTTGCGTTACATTTGCTTGCCCACGGCGACGGGCAACCCATTCGCTGCGCATGTTGTCAACTCCAGTGCTCGCTTTCCTACGCTGGTATGAACCAGATCAGGTTCTGAGGATGTAATCTCAGCCTGGGGATAATCCCCAGACACTCCTAGCGTGGTGTGATCATATCACCGAAATAGAGATGAGGCAGGGAGCTTTATAGTCTTTATTAAAAGAGTTTGAGATAGTACTAACCCTCACCCCTGGCCTCTCTCTCCATGAGATCCTGACCCTCACAGGGATCCCAGCCAGCGCCGCCAGCTCCACCAGGGATCCTTTCCCTTGCTGGCCCTGAACAGTTCGGCCACTTCCTCGCCGGTGGGCTGGGCAATAAAAGTCTTCAAGACGCTGTAGAGGCCGGGCTCTTCCTGTTGCCACAGGCTCCAGGGATCCGGATAGGCCCGAAACAGGGCCCCCTCCACCAGGGAGCGCAGGTAGTAGCTGGTCTCAAAGGTGCTCAGGAACCGCTGACGCAGTCGGCGACCGGCCAGACCCACCCCCACGGTGGCGGCATCCTGCAATTGGGGGTTGAGGAGAACGACGGGTTTGGGATCCCGTCCTTTGGAAGTCAGCCCAGAGGGATCCCCACCGCTGACCGCTTGGCAAACCCGCTCCACCTGATCCAAGCTGTAAACCGCTGGCATCACCAGCAGGAGGCTCTGTTCTGGGGTAGGTTGAGTCCGGGAAGTCAAGCTCTGCAATTCGATCCCTTCGGGTAGGGATCCCCATTCCCGCTGGGCCAGGGCTGCTCCGCCGGCATCGCTGAATAGCACCAAAGCAGGCGGTTGCAGCAGCTCCAAGAACGGGCGGGACAATACTTCTGGCTTGATGTCGGGGGCCAGGATCTCGATGAGCAGGCGGCGATATCCTGCTTGCATAGCCAGCCGTGTAGCGTGGATGGCCTGCTCACAGGCCTGGGCCAGGTCGATGGGCAAGTTGGGAAATTGGGTTAGTTGCAGTTGCTCGGCCACAGTCCAGTCCAATTATGATTCAGCCAGTAACCAGGGATGCTCAGCCAGACACTTCTTCCCAAGCCTTGTGGGTGAGCAACTCCTCCAGAACCCGCACCCCCCGCAGTTGGTTGGAAAGGGGCAGGTGGCCCTTGGGGGCGGAGAGATCCCAGATGAACTCGTCAGGGTAGCGAGTCCAGTGGTAGCCCTGCTTCCAGCCAATGAGCGGCCAGAGGCGCTCCCAGTTGCGGTTCACCCCCAGCCACAGTTGCCGCTGCACCGAGTAGCCAAAGCGATCCCCGGAGGCCGCCCGCCACAGGCGATCGATCGTGCGCAGATCCTCGACCGGGATCCGGCTCACCTCGGAAAAATACAGCCAGCCCCGCCGCGCCGCCCCCTCTCCTGCCGCCCGACATAGCAGTTGTAGGCTCAGCCGATCCGCCTCCAGCCAGGCTCCCGCCGATAACAGCTCCTGCAGAGGACGATAGTCGATATTCAGGGCTGAAGTCAGAGGGACGGTCACCATTGCCAAGTTGCAAAAGGTCTCCCTTGATTTTAGTCCCTGCTGTCCGTCTCCTCAGGTTTCAGGCGGGTACTTGGGCGGATCCCCGAAGATGATGCGATAGCCGATGTACGCCACCCCCAACAGCCCTGCCAGGATCCACAAGAAAGCCGAAAAGGGCATGTAGGAAAAAAAGACAAGATAAACCCGGCGACTGAGCCAAGAAAAAATAAGATAGACTGCCGCCAAAATGCCGATCCCTTGCAAGGTGCGAAAAGCCGGCACCCGCGAGAGAGGCATGCGCTGCCGCGCCACCCAGATGGAGCTAAGAAAAGTCCAGGGAGGCACCAGCAGCAAGAACATATCCGCCTGCTTCACCACCGCCTGCCAGCCGGCGGTGTTGGTGGCATAGGCCAAGTAGCCCGCCCAGAGGACAAGAGTTACCGCTCCCAAGCCGATACTTAAGCTGAGCAAAAAAGGCTCCTCCCATTGGCCTGGGATCCAGTCGCAGAGAACCCAAACCACCCAAGGGGTGGCAAAGAGCAAAAGCGCAATGGCTAAGCCATTGGCGTTGAGCTGGGTAAAAAACGTCTCCAGAGTCATGAACAGCAAAGGGAGCGAACGTCACCCTTGATGGTAATGATTCCTCCTTGAGGAAGCAATTCAATCCGTATACAAATCCACCTATTGTGGGCAATGCCCGCAAGGTTTACAGCCCGCCTGGGCACCCCGGTAAACGTTGCCAAGTAACACCAGCAGGGATAGGAGTAGGAAAAAGAAAAGGGATCCTTGACGCTGGCCAGGGATCCCTTCCTAAAAAGCTCAAGACATTTCTCCGGCACGCTGCTGAGGCAACTCATCCAAGCCACTCTCCCCTTTTGCAAGAAGTGAGTCTGGCATCGGAATCCCTACTCCTCCGGATCCATCCGCCTCAGTCCATTAACCCAATCTACAGCCCTTGCAGCACCGTATCGGGGCGGGCCGACAGATTCTGGATGCGGGTATCCTGGGCAGGCGGGGTGTCTGCTTGGGTGAACACGCCGATCTGCCGCAAATACCGAGCCAAGGCATCTTGCTCGCTGCCGGGGGTGTCGAAGGTAATGCCAGAGCTGGGGGCCAAGTTGACCCGGTTGGGGTTAGACAGGCGAGGGAAGGGATAGTCATCCCCACCATTGGCCAAGAAGTCCAGGGTCACCAGGCGGAAGGTGCGTCTGGGATCCCCTTGCACTTGGCCGTTGCGCACCACCACATCCCGACCTGTGGGCGTATCCACCCGCAAGGAGAGGACGCGGGATCCCGGTGGCCGCGAGGGATCAAAGCTAAAGGCAAAGCCGCCAATTTGCGGGAAACGGCCTGGCGTGGCTCCTGGCTGGGTTTGCGCCACCCCGTGTTCCACTATCTGCTTCAGTTCCTCAGCGGTAACAGTCAACAGAGAGAGGCCGTTGTTAAAAGCAAGGGCCGTTTCGATGTCCAGCTGAGAGATTTGACCGGACTGCTTGCCGGCCTCAGGGTTAGCCACCGGTGGGATCCGCTGCACCGGCTCACCGCCGCCACCACCAGTGGTAGCCCCAATGGGAGCGCGAATGCCGCCGCCATTTTTCAGGGAGATAACCGTAGAAGGATCGACCGTTCTGGCGTAGGCCAAGTTGGCATCGGCAGTGAGGTTACCCAGGTTGGTTTCCTCGGTGCGCACCTCTGCCCGCAGGCCGTTGAGAAATTGTGTGGTGGAGCCAAAGGTGCGGCCATCCTTGGTGCGGATGATGTTGCCGATCTCGTTGGCCACCCGAACCACGTCAGGATTGGGGGTGCCCCTGACAGCTGCTACCCCTTGGTCGTCGGTGGCATAGGCACCGCTCACCGGGTCAATGCGGGCAATAACCCCGTTGGCGTCAAAGCTGACCACCAGGCGGCCCACGTAGCGATAGTTGGAGCCGGTGTTGACCACCGCCACCGGTTGACCACTGGCGGAGGAGCGCAAGATGGGGTAGTCACCCGTGCGGGTATCGGGCAAATCAGTGCGCAGGCGATCGGTGGGCTTGGCGATCACCCGGTGGGATCCGCCGGCAATGATGATGTCCACATTTCGCAATTGGCTGGCCAGGGCTACCTCGTTTTGCAACTGTTGCAGATGGGCTAGGAGGATAATTTTGTTGATGCCCTGAGCGGTGAGTTGATCGACGAAGCCCTGGATTAGAGCGGCACTCACCTGGTCAGTATCGTCCACCCTGCCTTCTACCCTCACCTCGGGGCCGGGGCTAGAGATGGCCGCCAAACGGGTGGTGGTGGCTCCCACCAGACCGATCCGCTGCCCTCCTACCGTGATCACCGCCGTCTTGGCGATCTTGCCGCGGATAGAGCTGGCCTCTTGACCATCAGCAGCAAAGTCAGAGCTAGCCAATTCGCCGGTACCGCTGAAGCTGAGGTTGGCGCTCAAGTAGGGAAAACGAGCCCCAGCGTAGCCGCGGCCAGTGTCGGGCCGGATGAGGTCGCGAATTTGGCGCGTGCCCTGGTCGAACTCGTGGTTGCCGAAAGCAGACGCCTCAAAACCGATGGCGTTGATGATCTCGATATCGGCTTTGCCAGGGGTGCGGTCATACCGGCTCCGCAGCGAGGGATCCGTGCTGGCATTGTAGAAGGGGCTGGGAATATAGTTGTCCCCACTGGAGAGCACCACCGTATTTGGGAATTGGGGGCGCAGAGCGTTCACCACCGCCGAGAAGCGCGGTGCATCTTGTACGGCAGCGATCGAGGCTTCCAAGTCGCTGGCATGTAGGATTTGCAGGGTAAAAGCGGGCGGCTGAGTCGAGAGAGCCACATTGGGATCCGAGGCGATAAACCCAGCCCCTCCGCCGGTTGGGGGAACCGAGCTGCTGCTACCGCAGGCGCTGGCCAGGCTCAGCACCAAACACCACAACCCGACCCACAGGGACCTGGCCAGAGGGTTCAGCCAATCCGGGAGCCATCTCTTGGCAGGGGCAGACCCTCGAGCACGGCAAGCTGGTTTCATGACAATTCCTTAACTCCATCCGCAAGAGAGGACGCATCCGCGTTCACGTTACCAGGGGTGGGATGGGGGTTTCGTTATGGCCTGTCTAAGGTTAGGTCAAGCCTAGGTTAAACTTCCCCTGGATCCCAGCCAAATTGTTGCAAGTCCACCTGGCCCTCGGCGTCGAAGTGGATCCCTTCGGCTTGCAGCAGCGCTTTCTGCAGGTCGTCGTAGCCCAGGCGAAAAGGGGAGTAGGAAATGCAGCCCTGGGCGTTGATCACCCGGTGCCAAGGGATGTCGGTGTTTTGGCCTTGCAGGCGAAACAAAGCATAGCCCACCTGGCGAGCATAGCCGGGGTAACCGGCAACCCGCGCCACCTGCCCATAGGTGGCCACTCGGCCCGGCGGGATCCGCCGCACCACTTCGTAAAAGCGCTGGTAGAGGCTAGTAGATGGAGCGCTAGTGGAGCCAGACTGGGTCACAGGGATCCTCGCTCAAACTTGGCAGACAATAAGATGTGGAACGGATTGGATCCCCGGGTCCATGAGCTATTTAATCGCGGTACTGCCGGATCGCATAGCCGCTGAGGCGGCCTACAGCGCCCTGGAACAAGCCGGCTTTTCCCTGGAGCGATTGCATCTGCTGGGGCGGGGCTACAAGAGTGCCGACGAGTTTGGGCTGATTGACCCGGCCCAAGCGGCCCGCCGTCAGATGCGGCGCCTGGCCATTTGGTTGGTGCCCTTTGGCTTTTTGGCCGGGGTGGGGTTCAGCGTTTTGAGTGGTTTGGATACCTTTGCCTGGGCGGGACCTATAGGCAACCACCTGATCGGCGGCCTATTGGGCGCGATGGGCGGGGCCATGGGCAGCTTTTTCGTCGGCGGCGGAGTGGGCTTGTCTGGTGGCTCCGGCGATGCTTTGGCTTACCGCAACCGCCTCGCTGCGGGCAAGTACGTGCTCATTGTGGAAGAAGAGAACGAAACCCGCCTCCGCGAAGCCACGCGGATTTTGCGCCAGTTTGAGCCGGAAAATCTGCAAGGGTACAGAGAGCGCCCCTAGACTGGGAGATCTGGGCAGCTATTGAGAGAACTCAGGGAGGTCCAAAAGCATGTCTTGGCTGTGGCAGCAAGTCCCATCGCCGCTTGGGCGGTGGCGGAAGGAAGGGATCCCCAGCTTTGCCGCTGCTGGGGGTGCACTGGCAGTTACGGGGTTTTTTTCGCCGGCTTTTGCCCACCACGCCCTGGGAGGGAAACTGCCTGCAACGGCCTGGGAGGGATTTCTCTCCGGGCTGGCTCACCCTGTCATTGGCTTGGATCACCTGGCCTTCGTCGTGGCCATCGGTCTTGTGGCGGCGGGGCAGCCCTGGCGCTACGGGATCCCTTTGGGCTTTGTGTTGGCAGGTTTGGTGGGCACTGGGATCCACCTGGCCGGCTGGGATCCCCTGGGACTGACGGAGCTGGCCATTGCCTCTTCCGTGGTTCTCTTCGGCTTGCTGCTGGTGCAACCGCGGCAGATCCCAAGTTGGCTCTTGCTAATAGGGGGATCCCTGGCGGGGCTATTCCATGGCTATGCCTACGCCGAAACCATTATCGGCGCCCAACCCATGCCTTGGGTGGGATATCTACTGGGGTTGAGCACCGTCCAGTATGGGGTAGCTCTCCTGGCCCTTTGGGCAGCAGAACGCTGGGGGTTGCGGATCCCTGGCTTAACCCGCTGGGCCGGCTGGGCAATTACAGTGGTGGGGGCTGCCTTCCTGACCTTGGCAGTGGTGGGCGCGTAAAAAGCGCTAATTTTGCTCCCTTGCGCTCGGGATCCCCGATCCGGTACAAGGATAACGGTGAAGATAGGTAACAACAAGGGGAGATCCCATGGAGCGCACCTTTATCGCTATCAAGCCGGACGGCGTGCAGCGGGGTCTAGTGGGCACCATTATCCAGCGCCTGGAAAGTCGGGGCTACCAATTGGTGGGCCTGAAGCTGGTGCAAGTGAGCCAAGAGCTGGCGGAAGCCCATTACGCCGAACACAAGGAGCGCCCCTTCTTCCACAGTTTGGTGAAGTTCATTACCTCGGGGCCGGTGGTGGCTATGGTCTGGCAGGGCAAAGGGGTGATTGCTGCCGCCCGTAAGCTCATCGGCAAGACCAACCCCCTGGAGGCAGAACCGGGCACCATTCGCGGCGATTTTGGCATCGACATTGGCCGCAACCTCATTCACGGCTCCGATGGAGTTGAAACCGCGCAGCGGGAGATCGCCCTTTGGTTCGATGAGTCGGAATTGGTGAGCTGGACACCAGTTGCCCAAAGCTGGATTTATGAGTAGGTACTTGCTGCAGGCAAGGGGTAGTCGTGTTCGCAGGTTCCAGACCGGAAGTAGTGCAGAGCGCTAGGGCCGTGTTTCGAACTGGCTTCGGCTGGCCGCAAGCGGCTCTGTTGGAAGTGCCTTGAACCACCCCTTCTCTGCCAAAACTCGAGCGGCAAGCAGGATCTGTTTGCTAGTAAACTACCCGACCCTGACTGCTTCGCAGTACAGGGCGGGCTTTTGGCAGCCCTGCAGTTGGCAAGCCAACCACGAACCTCTGGGCTGGTTTACAGCAGCCCCCAAAAGCGCAATCACCTTCGCACCGTTAAAATCCGCATCCCCTTCCCAACCGCAGTGCCCGCATTTGAACTGCTTACCCTTGCGATAGGATTGAGCGGAGTCGGGATGAATATGCAGGCACTTGTGGCAGATCTGCGAGGTATAGGCCGCAGGGACAACTACCACTTTGACACCCGCCCTCACAGCCTTGTATTCGATAAACCGCCGCAGCTGGTAGAACGCCCAGCTATTGCTACGCCGCCCCTCCTCACGACTGCGGGGGTGTTGATTGGTACGTTCTCGAATGCCGCTCAAGTCCTCAATTGCAATGCAGGCAGAAAGAGATTGAGCTGCTTTAACGATGCTCTTAGCGATACTGTGGTTCACCCAAGCTTGAAAGCGTCTCTCTTTGCCAGACAGCCGTTGCAGCAGTTGACGGCATC
>NZ_JANSHM010000078.1:0-12143 GCF_047461635.1 Synechococcus sp. W55.2
TCCTGCTCAGAGATAGGCAGGATGCGATCGCTTCTTTCCTGAACCATGTTCAGGAGAGTTCAGCGTGAATGTATCAGTTGTGGGGATCCGTACTCCACTATGGGTGGAGAGAAAAAGTGGGCTTGGATCCCAGTCCTAGTGGATGTAGCCGACTTGGGTGAGCGTTCCTTGACTTGGGCTTAAGTTATACCCTTGTCGGCATGAGTTTTGACGCTGTGGCCCACTCGGCCAGGTGATAGAACAGGGTCAAACCCAACAGCATTTGGGAGCTTTGTTGTCATGGCTACGTTGCAACCCAAAGTGACCCACCAGCTTTTGGCGGCCTTAGCCCTGTTTGCCTGTCTGGGCTTGTTGCCTGCTTGTGGCGAGAGCAGCAGCAGCACCGTCAGCCCCCCCAGCATCACCCCCACCCCCACCGGCTCATAATTCGGCTGGTTTTTGCATGCCCTTGCAGCGGTTGCCCAAGTTGGTTCAGCTTTGGGCTTTGAGGATCGCGGGGATCTTTTGTCTTTGTCTGCTGGCGGCCTGTGGAGGATCCCCTACCTCGATGGAGCCACCGCGGGCAGGGGAAGTGCCGATTGCCAGCTTCCTGTGCCGGTTGGATCGCCAGACCCGCAGCTTCACGGGGCCTATTTACGCCGAACAGCCCCAGGTTGCTACCTGCAACCCCGGTCGCCTTACGCCTGCAGCAGCCCAAAAGATGATGGATCGGCTGAATTTTCTACGGCTGTTGCACCAGTTACCGCCGGTGAAGCTCAATCCTCAGTTCCTAGAAGCCTCCCAGCAAGCGGCCTTGATGCAGGTAGCCAATGGTACTCTCAGCCACCAGCCGCCCCCTTCTTGGCGCTGCTTTACCCCTGCTGGGGAGGCGGGATCCCGCTTCAGCAACCTGGCGGTTGGGCCCATCCTAGAGCTGAACGGCCCCGATCCAGGCCGGGTGTTGGCGCGGCAGGTGGACATCTATTTTGCCGAGCCAGGTCGAGAAAACTTTGTGGATGTGGGGCATCGCCGCTGGAACCTGTATCCTCAGTACGCCCAGGGGGCCTACGGCATTGTCTTTGACCCACGGGCTGGACGGGTGACCCAGGCCAACGCCAACTGGATCTTCGGTTTTGACGAGTCGGTGCCAGATCCAGAGTTCATCGCCTTCCCGGAGAAAGACGGCTACCTCTACCGCCTAGAAGGGTTTTCCGGCCAGCCCCTGTCTGCCTACCGCTGGTCTTTCTCGGTGCCCAGCCGTGGCGGCAAGGCTGATCTCAGCCAAGCCCAAGTCCGCATCACCGATGCCCTCAGCGGCGAGCCGGTGCCTGTTGGAGATCTCCGCGTGGGGGATCCCGCCTTTGGCCTGGAAACTTTGACCTACTCCGTGGGTTCGATCCAGCCCAATCGCAACTACACCTTTGAAATTAGCGGCATTCGCCTCAACGGTGGCCCCCCCCGCAGCTACCGCTACACCACCGCTCTCTACGACTGCGATCCCCAAACTTCCCAACGGCCCGCACCCCTCACCGAAGGGCTGGGGATCCCGCCCCGTCTGCTCTGGCAGATGGAGCCTTTCAACTCTTTCAACCCTCTCAACTAGCTTTTCCTCACCCCCAGCCCCTTTCCCAAAGGGGAAAGAGGGGTCTGCTGCTCCTGGAAGCCTGACTTTATGCATAAAGCGCAATTCAAGAATGACAAAACTGCATAACCTGTTACAAAGTGTAACTGCCAATACCAAAGTTAACGGTTCGTCATCGCTAGGGTAGCTAGTGTTCACCCCACGGCAGCGATCATGGCGAACCAATTTGAACGCCTCAAAAGCGAAAAGGATGGGCTGGCGGTCAAGGCCGAGCTGGAGGCTTTTGCCCGGATGGGTTGGGAGAACATTCCTGAAGACGACCGGGATCACCGCCTCAAGTGGCTGGGGATCTTCTTTCGCAAGCGCACCCCAGGTCAGTTCATGCTGCGGCTGCGCCTGCCCAATGGGATCCTAACCAGCGGCCAAATGCGGATGTTGGGCGCAATCATCCACCCCTATGGAGAACAGGGCGTAGCCGACATCACCACCCGGCAGAACCTGCAACTGCGGGGCATCCCCATCGAGGAAATGCCCCAGATCCTGGGCTACCTGAAAGAGGTAGGCCTGACCAGCATCCAGTCGGGCATGGACAACGTGCGCAACATCACGGGATCCCCGCTGGCCGGTATTGACCCGGACGAGCTGATCGACGTGCGCGGCCTCACTCGCAAGGTGCAGGACATGGTTACCAACAACGGCGAGGGCAACCCTTCCTTCAGCAACCTGCCGCGCAAGTTCAACATCGCCATCTGCGGTTGTCGTGACAACTCCGTGCATGCGGAGATCAACGACCTGGCCTTTGTGCCCGCCTTCAAAAATGGCCGCCTGGGCTTCAACGTCCTGGTGGGCGGCTTTTTCTCTGCTCGCCGCTGCGCCGAGGCAATTGGCCTAGATGTCTGGGTGGATCCCCGGGATGTAGTTCCCCTGTGTGAGGCGGTGCTGCTGGTCTACCGGGATCACGGCCTGCGGGCCAACCGGCAAAAGGCACGGCTGATGTGGCTCATTGACGAGTGGGGCCTAGAGAAGTTCCGGGCGGCTGTGGAGCGCCAGATAGGCCACCCTCTGCTCAGGGCAGCGGAAAAAGATGAGGTGGTCTGGCACAAGCGGGATCTGCTGGGGGTGCATGCCCAGAAGCAGCCGGGCCTCAACTTTGTCGGCCTGCATGTGCCGGTGGGGCGGCTCAACGCCCTGGAGATGATGGAGCTGGCCCGCTTGGCGGAGGTGTACGGCTCCGGGGAGCTGCGGCTGACAGTGGAGCAGAACGTGCTCATCCCCAATGTGCCCGACTCCCGAGTGGCCCCGCTCCTCAAAGAGCCGCTCTTGAAGAAGTTCTCCCCCAACCCAGGGCCCTTGCAGCGGGGGTTGGTGTCCTGTACGGGCAACCAGTTCTGCAACTTTGCCCTTATCGAGACCAAAAACCGGGCTGTGGCCTTGATGGAGGAGCTGGAGGCGGAGCTGGAGATCCCCCAAACGGTGCGCATCCACTGGACGGGCTGCCCCAACTCCTGCGGTCAACCCCAAGTAGCCGATATCGGCCTTATGGGCACCACTGCTCGCAAGGACGGCAGGGTGGTGGAGGCCGTGGACATCTACATGGGGGGAGAGGTGGGCAAAGACGCCAAGTTGGGCGAATGCGTGCGCAAAGGGATCCCTTGCGAAGACCTCAAGCCGGTCTTGGTGGAGTTGCTCAGGGAGCACTTTGGGGCCAGGCCGCGTCAGCATCCGTCCGCCGCCCAGGCTTCTGTTTTGGTAACCCGCTAGCGGTTCTGTTGCCGTCCTGAAAGTTTTTCTTTCTTCGTCGTTGTAAATCTTGGAGGTTTCGATGTCTAAGCTGTTCAGCACTTCCTCTCCCGTCTCCCGTCGGCAATTTTTGGCTGGGGTGGCTGCTCTCACGGCTGGGGCGGCCACGGCTGGGATCCCGCGCGCCCAATCGCAATCCTTGGGCAAAGGCTACTGGGTGGCGCAGGCCGATACTCCCGAAACCACCAGCGCCAAGCTGGGGTTCATCGCTCTAACCGACGCGGCCCCCCTGATCATCGCCAAAGAAAAAGGGTTCTTTGACAAGTACGGCATGAAGGACGTAGAGGTGGTCAAGCAGGCCTCTTGGGGCACCACCCGCGACAACTTGGTGCTGGGATCCGCCGCCGGCGGCATCGATGGGGCACACATCCTCACCCCCATGCCCTACCTCATCACCACCGGCAAAGTTACCGATGGCAAGCCGGTGCCTATGTACATCTTGGCCCGTCTCAATCTGGACGGTCAGGGCATTAGCATTTCCAACGAATATCGGGATCTGAAAATTGGCTTGGATAGTTCCCCCCTCAAAGCTAAGTTTGCCGAGTTGCGAGCAGCCGGCAAAGAGCCCAAATGTGCGGTGACCTTCCCTGGTGGCACCCACGACATGTGGATGCGCTACTGGCTGGCCGCAGGCGGGATCGATCCCACTAGCGACGTCTCCATCATTGTGGTGCCGCCGCCGCAGATGGTGGCCAATATGAAATCCAGAACCATGGAAGCCTTCTGTGTGGGCGAGCCTTGGAATGCCCAGCTGGTGAACCAAAAAGAGGGGTATACTGCCCTCACCACCGGCGAGCTGTGGAACGGCCACCCGGAAAAGGCCTTTGCCCTGCGGGCCGACTGGGCAGATGCGCACCCGAAAGCCACCCTTGCCCTGGTGAAAGCGGTGCTAGAAGCCCAGATCTGGTGCGACCAGATGGAAAACAAAGAGGAGATGTGTCGCATCATCGGCGACCGTCGCTGGTTGGGGGTTCCCGTAGCGGATATCTTGGGCCGCGCCAAAGGCACTTTCGACTACGGCACCGGCAAGGTCGTTGAAAACAGCCCCCACCTGATGAAGTTCTGGCAGGACTACGCTTCCTACCCCTTCAAGAGCCACGATCTCTGGTTTTTGACCGAAAACATTCGCTGGGGTTACCTACCTGCCGACACCGATACCAAAGCTTTGGTGGATAAGGTCAACCGAGAAGATCTCTGGCGGGAAGCTGCCAAAGCCATTGGCCAGGAGGCGGCCATTCCCCCCAGCCCTTCCCGAGGAGTGGAAACCTTCTTCGACGGGGTGCAGTTCGATCCCGAAAATCCTGCCGCCTACCTGGAGAAATTGGCGATTAAGAAGCTGGCCTAATTTCCCAACTTTCCCCAGCAAGTTAGCTGCAAACCCTCTGTCCAGGAGAGAAGGGATCCCCGAATCCCCACAAAAACTGTTCAACTGAAACCCCTTCTCTCTTGGGATTCTCTTAAGTTGACTTCAACCTTACTCCCAGCAAGCCATGAGGATTTTCCACTCTGCCCTACAGTTGGGCTACCACCTCTTTCGGATCCTGCTTCCCCTACTGGTTGGCCTAGGCCACTGGCTGCTGAAAACCAGCCCAGGCTTTGTTCTTCAGTCCAATGCCGGGCTCCACTCCCCGGCCAGCTCTGCATCTTCTTCTGCTTGGAGGCAGCGAGTCCAAATCCACCAAGTGCTGCGCCGCATTCTTTTGCCCACCACGGCCATTTTAATAGTGCTCGTTCTCTGGCAAATTGCCTATAGCCGCCCCGGAGCCAACTTGCCCACCCCTCTCCAGGTTTGGCAGGACACCTGGGATCCCCTCATTAAAGATCCCTTTTTTGACTATGGCGGCAATGCCAAAGGGCTGTTCTGGCAAATTTGGGCCAGCTTGCGGCGGGTGTTCATTGGGTTTGCCCTGGCCGGCTTGGTGGGGGTTGTGGGCGGCATGATCATCGGGGTCAATCGCTGGCTGTACGAGGCTTTGGATCCCATTTTTCAGGTGCTGCGCACGGTGCCGCCTTTGGCCTGGCTGCCGATTTCTTTGGCTGCCTTTCGAGATGCCAACCCTTCCGCCATTTTTGTAATCTTCATCACGGCTCTCTGGCCCATTTTGATCAACACCGTTGCCGGCGTACAGCGGATCCCTCAGGATTACCGCAATGTGGCCAGAATTGTGCGCATGTCGGGCTGGAAGTACTTTTTCAAAATCGTTTTCCCGGCAACTGTACCCTACATTTTTACCGGCTTGCGCATTGGGGTGGGCTTGTCTTGGCTGGCCATTGTGGCGGCGGAGATGTTGATTGGCGGTGTGGGCATCGGGTTCTTCATCTGGGATGCCTGGAATAGCTCCCGCATCAGCGAAATCATTCTGGCTTTGATCTATGTCGGGATGGTGGGTCTTCTGCTGGATCGCATCACGGCTTGGATTGGCTCGCTGGTGGTGGCTGAGGATCGCTAAATGAGCTTGGCCGAGTTTTAGATTGGTTGCTGACAATTTCTCCATGCTCTCAGAAATCATCTCAGGGGAATCATGAAGACCCAGCCTTACATTGAAGTGGATCATGTCGACAAGGAATTTCTCCTCGACAACGGAGAGGTCTATCCTGTCCTGAAAGACATCCACCTGGAGATCCAAAAAGGGGAATTTGTCTCGTTGATCGGCCACTCCGGCTGTGGCAAATCGACCCTGCTCAACATCATTGCTGGCCTGGAAAAGCCTTCCCGAGGGGGCATTCTCCTGGAGGGCCGACAGGTTACGGATCCCGGCCCGGATCGCATGGTGGTGTTTCAGAACTATTCCCTGCTGCCCTGGCTGACCGTGCGGGAGAACATTGCCCTGGCCGTGGACGAGGTGCTGGGATCCCTTCCCAAAGCGGAGCGGGACCGGATTGTGGCAGAACACATTCGCCGTGTGGGGTTGCAGGGGGCAGCCGATAAACGCCCGGCGCATCTGTCAGGGGGGATGAGACAGCGGGTGGCCATTGCCCGAGCCTTGGCCATTCGTCCGCGAGTGCTGCTGTTGGATGAGCCTTTTGGCGCTCTGGACGCCCTGACGCGCGGCAGCCTACAGGAGCAACTGATGGAGATTGCCCAGGCGGAGCAGCTCACCTGTGTCATGGTTACCCACGATGTGGATGAGGCGCTGCTGCTTTCGGATCGGGTGGTAATGATGACCAATGGCCCGGAGGCCCGCATTGGCCAGATTTTGCGGATCCCTTTTCCTCGACCCCGCCATCGTTTGGAAGTGGTGCGTCACCCCGACTACTACAGCCTGCGGGGAGAGATGATCTACTTTCTCAACCAGCAAAAGCGGGCTCGCCAAAAAACGCCTGTTCGCGTGGCCATTGCCAAACACGGCCTGGAGAAGGTCAATTTGGAGGTTGGCTTTGTGCCCCTCAACGACTGCGCCCCGCTGGTGGTGGCGCAGGAAAAAGGCCTGTTTCAAAAGCATGGCCTGGAGCAGGTCACCCTGGTGCGGGAGCCAGGCTGGAAGACCATCTGGGAAGGGATCCGCTCCGGTCGGCTGGACGCGGCTATGGTGGTGGCCGGGATCCCGTTGGCTTCCACCTTGGGAGTAGGGGGAGTTCCGGTGCCTTTGATTACCGCGCTAACCCTCTCCCGCGGCGGCAACGCCATTACCTTTGGGCGCAGACTTTTGGAGCGAGGCGTTCAAAGCCTGGCGGATTTTCGCCAATACCTCAACCACACCCCCGACACAGTCCACACCCTGGGAGTGGTTCATCCGGCTTCCATGCAAAACTTCCTGTTGCGGCACTGGCTGGCCGGTGGGGGGGTGGATCCGGATCGGGACGTTACGTTGACGGTGATCCCACCCCCGCAGATGGTGGCCCATCTCAAGGCCGACAACATCGACGGCTACTGCGTCGGCGAGCCCTGGAACTCCCGCGCTGTGCGGGAACAGTTGGGATTTATCGTCACCACCACTCCCGAAATCTTGCCCAGCCACATTGAAAAAGTGCTGACAGTGCGCCAGGATTGGGCGCAAAACTACCCCCGCACCCATGTAGCTCTGGTCAAGGCACTACTGGAAGCTTGTCACTACTGCGATCAGCCGCAGCACCGCCCTGAGATCCTGGAGTGGCTGGCCCAGCCCCAGCATGTGGGAGCGGCCAAGGCGGATTTGCAGCCGGGGTGGACGGGTATTCTGCAGCGGGGAATGGCCGATGAATCCCAGGCCCTTGTCGGTTTTCATCAGTTTGCCAACGGGCGCAACACCTGTCCCGAAAGGTTGGAACACCTCTGGATCTTGACGCAAATGGCTCGCTGGGGACTCTGCGCTTTTCCCCGCAACTGGATTTCGGTTCTCGACCAAGTTCTGGACAGTGAGACCTACGCCCTAGCCGCTAGAGAACTGGGCCTGCCGGATCGGGCCCATGACCGCGGAGCTTTGCTCTTTGCCGATGGATCCCGCTTCGACGGAGAGGATCCCGTTGCTTACCTGGAGTCGGTGGCCATCCGGCAGGATCTGAAGCTGCAGGAGTACCAGCTCAGCGAAGTTTAGCTTTTGTTACCTTAAACTCTCGATTGGAAAACACCATGATGACCAGCTCCCGCACGTTCTCCTCACCGCTATCTTCTGCTTCTCCGGTTGCAGGACTGCCCCTTCTTTGTCTTCAGAATGTGGGCAAGACCTACTTCACCTCAGCAGGGCCCTTCGTTGCGCTGGAAAATATCAATCTGGAAGTGGCCGCCGGTGAGTTTGTTTGCATTATTGGCCACTCGGGTTGTGGCAAATCCACCTTGATCAACATGGTGGCGGGTTTTTCGACTCCCACTTCGGGATCCATTACCCTCAAGGGCCAGCCCATCACCTCCCCAGGGCCGGATCGGATGATGGTGTTTCAACATTATTCCCTTTTGCCCTGGCTGACGGCTTTTGAAAATGTTTATCTGGTGGTGGATCAGGTTTACCCAAACAAATCCCGGCGGGAGAAAAGGGAAATCGTTGAAGAACACCTAGAATTGGTAGGTTTAGCAGAGGCAGCCCACAAGCGGCCCAAGCAGCTTTCTGGAGGCATGAAGCAAAGGGTAGCCATTGCCCGTGCTCTTGCCGTTCGTCCGCAAGTTTTGCTCTTGGATGAGCCTTTTGGGGCCTTGGATGCCATTACCAAGGAAGATCTACAAGATGAGCTGCTGGCCATTTGGCGGGATCACCGCTGCACAGTTTTGATGATTACCCACGACATCGACGAGGCTCTCTACTTGTCAGACCGTGTGGTGATGATGACCAACGGCCCCGCTGCCCATATCGGCGAGATCTTGACCATTCCCTTCGAGCGACCGCGCATCCGCTCCCGCATTATGGAAATGCCCGAGTTCTACGAATTGCGCAACCGCGCCCTTGACTTCCTCTATCGTCGCTTTGCCCATAGGGAGGATTAAGCTAGGAATCAAAACGCTTGGGGAGGGAAGTTGATGGCCGCTGCTCCGGTTCAGGTAGCTCCAACCGATCTCCCAATGGAGGAGCGGGTCTCTAGCTTGCCCAAAACCCTTGCCGACTATCTGGCCAATCCGGTTGCCCAAACCAAATGGGTAGATGGCTACATTGTGGAGAAAGTGGGGCAAACCTTAGGGCATGCCAAGATCCAAACCCGACTTCTCTTCCGTTGGCTCGGTTATGTTGAATGTCAGCCATTGGGGGGTATGGTTTTGGTGGAGGCTCCCTGCCAAACGACAGGCAAAGTCAGAAGACCTGATGTTGCCTACCTGTCTCCAGATTTAATCCAGCAATTTGGAGAGGATATTGCCACGCTGCTGCAGAGCTATCCTCTGGTTGAGGAGATCTTCTCTCCAACCGACTGTGGAGAAGATATTTTCCTAAAAGCCCAAGAGTATCTCAGCTCCGATGTACTGGAAGTCTGGCTGGTTTTTCCCAGAAGCAAATACGTTTTTATCCAAACTCAAGATCGCCATCTTTGGCCAGCTGAACAGGACACTGACAAGAGCTAGGTTGTATTACCTGGCTTGGAGATCCAAGTTGCTGCTCTTCTCAGCTAAGGGATCCAAAATGCGAGAGAATTGGGCGTTTAATAGGGATCCCAACTCATGGTGACCGCGATGGAGTCGGAAAAAGCCGTCATCAAAACCCTATGTCCCTACTGCGGCGTAGGGTGTGGATTGGAAGCGGTTGCAACAGCCTCAGGTGACTGGAAAATGAGAGGCGACCGGGAGCATCCTTCCAGCTTGGGGATGGTCTGTGTAAAGGGGGCTACGGTTCTGGAGGCAGTTGGTCGAGATCGGCTGCTCTCTCCCCTGTTTCGGGAGAGCTTGGATCAGCCCTTTCGCCGCATTTCTTGGGATCAGGCTTTTGAGGAGATGGTTTCTCGGCTGCGCCGCCTCAAAGACAACCCCCACTCCATAGCCATGTATGGATCGGGGCAGTTGCTCACTGAAGACTATTACGTTGCTCAAAAGCTCATTAAGGGCTGCCTGGGCACCAATAATTTTGACACCAACTCGCGCCTGTGCATGTCCTCAGCCGTCTCGGCCTACACCCAATCCCTGGGATCCGATGGCCCCCCTTGCTGCTACGAGGATCTCGATCTCTGCAATCTGGCTTTTCTAGTGGGCACCAACACCGCCGAGTGCCACCCCATTCTTTTTAATCGCTTGAAGAAGCGGCACAAGCCCGGATCCCCCCTCAAAATGGTGGTCGTGGATCCCCGGCGCACTCAGACAGCAGAAGCTGCCGATCTCCACTTAAAAATTCGCCCCGGTACGGATATCGATCTTTTCAATGGGATTGCCCATTTGTTGTTAAAGTGGGGATCCATTGCTGCTGATTTTATCGAGGGCTGCACCCAAGGTTTTGCTGAATATGCAGCTTTGCTGGCCGATTATGAACCGCAGATTGTGGCCCAGCGCTGCGGAATTGCCACCGAGGATTTGATCGAAGCAGCCAAGCTTTGGCAGGGATCCCAAAGGGTTCTCTCCCTTTGGTCGATGGGCCTAAACCAGTCCAGCGAGGGCACCGCCAAGATCACCAGCCTAATCAATCTCCATCTCCTAACTGGGCAAATTGGCCGACCGGGGACCGGCCCCTTTTCCTTGACCGGCCAGCCCAATGCCATGGGCGGTCGAGAGGCAGGGGGGTTATCCCATCTGCTGCCGGGATATCGGCTGGTGAGCCAGCCCCAGCATCGGGCAGAGGTGGAGCAGGCTTGGGGTTTGCCCGGCGGCTCCATCTCCCCCCACCCAGGACTGAGGGCCACCGAGATGATTGCCGCTCTGGAAACCGGATCCCTGCAGTTCTTTTGGATTGTGGCCACTAATCCTTTGGTGAGCTTTCCGGATCTGGAACGGGTCAAAAAAGCCCTGAAAAAGTCTCCCTTTACCGTTTACCAAGAGGCTTATTACCCTACAGAAACGGCAGAATATGCCCATTTGCTTTTGCCCGCCTGCCAGTGGAGCGAGAAAACCGGGGTGATGACCAACTCCGAGCGCAGGGTTACCCTTTGTCAAGCCTTTCGAGACCCCCCTGGCGAAGCCCGACCCGATTGGGAGATCTTTGCTGAAGTGGGGCGCAGGTTGGGCTTTGAAGCGCAATTTTCCTTCCAAACCGCGGCAGAGGTTTATGCAGAATTTGCCGCCCTTACCGCAAATCGCCTCTGCGATCACTCCGGCCTCAGCCATGCCCTTTTGGCAGAACAAGGCCCTCAGCAATGGCCTTATCCCAAAGAAAGAACCTCGGCCCCTAAGTCCACTCGCCTCTACACAGATTGGCGTTTCCCGACCCCCGATGGCCGCGCCCGCTTTATCCCCCACCATTCCCGTGGCCTAGCAGAGCCGCCGGATCCCCAGTTTCCCTACGTATTAACCACGGGCAGGCTTTACGGCCATTGGCACACCCAAACCCGCACCGGCAGGATTGAAAAAATCAAGCAAATGCACCCCCAACCCTTTATTGAAATCCATCCTCGCGATGCGGAAAAACTGGGCATCCAAGATGGAGATTGGGTTCAAGTGCGTTCTGCCCGCGGACGGGCCTATTTCCCGGCCAAGATAACTGCCAACATTGCCCCTGGAACAGTGTTTGTGCCCATGCACTGGGGATCCCTCTGGGCAGAACAAGCTGAGTGTAATGCCCTTACCCATGACATCAGTTGTCCCGATTCCGGCCAGCCGGAATTAAAAGCCTGTGCCGTTGCTCTTGAGAAAGCCGACCCACCGCTCAAGCAATCCCCTCAACTCTAGATTTGGTTCCTAATCGAGGTTCCCATGACTCTGTTTCAGTTTGAGCAAGATTTTGCCGACTCTCTGCGATGCATTCCCATGACCTTGCGCCTAAAGCTGGATTTGTGCGGGATCAAGCTCAAGCTCCATCAATGGGCCAAGTTTTCCTTAGAAGAGCGGCGGAAGTGTGTTGATTGGCCCTCTGAATCTCCACAGGATCTAGAAGAACTCCGCAACCATCTGCGCCATTTGGTCCGCTCCATCTGCCACGAAGAGGTGCAAGAGATTCCCATTGATCCCCAGCCTGAATGGCAAAATCCGCACCAGATCCCGATGGCTGTCCAACAAAAAGCTCAAGACCTGGGGATCCGGCTTGCCCTCGATTTCTGGAGAAACTTGCACGATATCCAGAGATTTGCCTTGCTGAAGTTGAGCCGATCCCATCACGAAAACAAAAATTTCTTGCCCGCTCTGCGAGAGTTTGGCCTGAAGATGGCGAGGGATGGTGATTGCAGTTACTGTAAACTACCCGGCTCCGACCGCTAAGCGGTACGGAGCGGGCTTTCAGTAGCCCTGAGCCTGTTCTGCTCTACCAGA
>NZ_JANSHM010000079.1:0-12048 GCF_047461635.1 Synechococcus sp. W55.2
TGGTTGGAAACAAACAGAATGCTATCGCTGCATAGTTGAACAGTGATGTTCAGCAGTGTTCAGCGTAAATGTATCAGCTCCGCTAACGCGACCAGGATCCCTCCAAGTGGGATCCAACCGGCAAGCGACCCTGGGCCGGGATCTGTCCCAACAACACCTGCAGCAACGCCTGTAGAGAGACGGGGGTAGTGCCGTAGCAGGCCAAATAGACCGGGATCTGGGGCAGGGCAAAGGCGTCGTAGGGGGATCCCAAGGCCAACCCAATCACCTTTTCCGGCGGAAGGGATCCCAGCAGCAACCTCTGCGCCGGATGCCGCCACGTCTCCAGGGATCCCACCAGCACCTGCGCAGCCCTTTGAGCCCCTTCTTGGGCAATCCGCTGCTGTTCGGGGGTGGGATCCAGAGGGATGGAGAACACTTGGGCAGCGGGACAGGCTTTTTGCAGCAGCTCCCCCAACAAAGGTACAGGGGTGATAAGCAGCGGGTCAGGGGCCAAGGGAGGCAGGGATCCCCGTACTAGGGTGATGCTGTCTTGGGCGATTTGGCGGGCCAGTGCCCGGTGGTTTTCCAAGCCGGCAGGGGGGAAAGGGGGGCAGGGGGATCCCAATCCGTAGCGCCGCTTCAAGGTCAAAATTCGCTCCACTGACCGATCCAACTGCTCAACCGACAAACGACCGGCACGGAACTCCCGCAGCAGATGGGCATAGGCTTCTTTTTGGATGGCCGGGGTAAAGCCGGGATCTGCCCCAAACACCAGCACATCGGCTCCTGCCCTAAAGGCCAGTTCTGCCGCTTCGGGAATGCCGTAGGTGCGGGCAATGGCCCCCATGGTCAGGGAATCCGTCAGGACAAGACCCTTGAAACCCAGCTTCTGCCGCAGCCAGCCCGACACCACCTCAGGGGCCAGCGTTGCCGGTCGCACGGATCCCAGAGCCGGCATCACTACATGCGCCGTCATCATCGCCTCTGCCCCTGCCCGGATCAAAGCCTGAAACGGGCGCAATTCCATGGTCTGTAGCGCCTCCAGAGGGCGATCCACCCGCGGCAACCCCAGGTGGGAATCCATATCGGTGTCCCCATGGCCGGGAAAATGTTTGGGCGTACAGAGGATCCCGGCTTGCCGATAGCCGCGCCACAGGGCGAGGCCGTAATCTGTCACCTGTTTCGGGTCTGACCCAAAGGCTCGGATGCCGATGATGGGGTTGTGGGGGTTGCTGTTCACGTCCACAACAGGGGCGAAGTTGAGGTTAAACCCCAAACTTTTCAGCTCCGTTCCCACCGCACGGGCCATAGCTTCCGCCTTTGCCAGGGATCCCGCTGCTGCCACTGCCATGGCGCTGGGGAACACCGTCACCCCCTCGGTAAGGCGCACCACCGGCCCCCCCTCTTGATCAATGGCTATCCACAGGGGGACAAGGGCTTGTGCCTGAGCCGCGGCAATGAGCTGGGCCACCTGAGGCAACGTTTGAATGTTGCCGGCAATCGAATAGAAGATCAGCCCGCCCACGTGGTAGTCCCGGATCATCTCCTCGAGAGCGGAGGAAAACTCAGCTCCCTCAAAATAAACCAGAAACAGTTGCCCCACTTTCTCCTCAAGGCTCCAAGCCCTGGGATCCACTGCGGCAGCGGGACGGGGTCCTTTCGCGTCAGCGGGACGGAGTCCTATCGAGCATGTCAAAGCAGATGTCCTTGGGCGTCGCTGCCAAGAAAGCCGGTCAGGATGAGCGTAAACTACCCGACACCAACCGCTAGGCGGTACGGAGCGGGCTTTTAGTAGCCCTGCAGTTAGCAAGCCAACCACGAGCCTCTGGGGTGGTTTACAGCACCCCCAATCGACCGTTACCAGTGCCTTAAACAACCGTTTCTGGTGTCCGCAGTATTATTATAGCATTCCTCCCGACACCGACCCTACGGGTACAGTGCGGGGCTCCTGCGATTTCTAGCTGAAGTGGCTCTTGCAGGTTTAGAGTGGCGATTGACTTGTAGTTGTGGCCATACTGGAGGGATGGCGTAAAGAACTGTAACCTCAGCAGTACACCAGAGTCATCTTGAAGTGCAGTGATGAAGTGCAGTGAAATAGTGCAGTAAAATTGTCTCTAAGGCGTTCTTTGTTCTTTGTGTTGGTTCTAGCTCCCCTTTCTCCTTAAAAAAAGAGGAGTTGTGAGTGAGAGAAAACCTACCCAAACATTACCTATGGTCAAAACAATCTTCAAGACAATCTCCTCTTCCACCCTGGGGTCGATGATGTTGCCTTTCTCCTGCCGCCAGCTTTGGATAACTGCCTTTCCCGCGTTGGCCGGAGTTACGGTGGCTATTGGCGGCCTTGGGGCGGGAGGATCCCTGTGGCAGGCAGGAGCAGCAGGTTTGGCCACGGGGATGACGGGCTATGTGGCTTCTGCTCTATCTGGAAGCGAGGCCAAAGCCAAAATCCAGCTTCTGCAGCACCTCGAAAATCGACAGAAGCAAAACGAAATCACTCCTTCAGACCTACAGCAACTGCAAAGCGAACTGGCCAACCTGCGTGCTGCCCTTGAAGATTGGGCAAAAGTCCAGCAGAAGGGGGTGGCTGCTGCCCAACCTTATGATGAGGCTCGTTCGCAAGCTCAAACTCCTCAGCTTCATTTTGAAACAGAGATCCAGATCCAATCTCAAGAAGAACGACTTCCTCAGTTACGCGCAGAAGAGCAAAGTCTGAAAGCCTCGATTGGAGATTTACAAGCCAAGAAACAGAAACTCATTCAGTCCCTTAAGGAGGGCATAGCCAAGGTGGAACAACTCCAATCAAAACAGAATCTCCTCAAGCAAGATATTGCCCGCCTAACCCAGGCTGATCCCTCAACAGCTGCTGGCAACTTCGCGGAACGGCCATCCGTTCCCAAAAAAGGATCTCCAGACGTATCTCTCAACTTGGCCCGCACGACCAAAGCTGCCGCCGACATTGCATGGGCCGACAAATATGACGAAGTCTTTGCAACCCTCGAGGAGCGAATCGACAACCTGGAAGATAGCGCCAGAGCAATGGCAGAACTGGCATCGATGGAAGGCAACGGTAGCCGGTAGGGGCAGACATCCCATCCCAATAGCACCGAAACGGTTCACAGCTCTGGCTCGCCAAAGCCCCGCAGAGGATGAGCATATTCTGAGGGGGTCAGGCCCTTAGCCTGCACCAATACTCCAAAGCCCCCCAACCCCATGGGATCCAGCAGCGCGTGAAGAGCATGTCGCCGCCGCAAAACCTGGCCCACATCCACAGCTTCGCCATCAACCGGGTTCCCCATTTGGCTGAGGGCAGCCAGCCGCTCGGTCAATCCCAGGTTGACCAAAAAGTTGCTCTGCCGGGTGAACCCCAGGCATCTTAGCCCCAGAGATTCTCCCACCTGCTCTAGGGTCGTAAAGTCCACATGAGCGGTGAGATCCTGGGATCCCACCCGAACATAGGGATCCGTGTAGCTGCCGTGCTGTCGATAGGCCAGGAGCGTACCTTGGGCGCGGTGGGGGCTGTAGTAGCGCTGGGCGGTGTGGCCATAATCGATGGTGAGCACGTAGCCTCGCCGCAGCTTACGGGCCAGGAGCTGCAGCCACTCCAAGGCTTTCAGGTTCACCTCGGTTTGGTAGCCCGACGGATAGGTTTCTACAGGGATCCCCAAGCGGGCAAAATACTCCCTCAGCTCAGGGGTGGACAGATCCCCCAGCACTTCGCGGAAGTCGGCTTCTGCAGCCTCGCTGCAATCGACATAGATTTCCCGCAAAGCCCCATCCTGTACCTGCACCCGATGCACCGGAAAAGCATCCACCAGCTCATTGGAGAAGAAACAGCCTGTGACCGACTCATCCGGGATCCCGTCCCAATCCAACCAGCGCACCTTCTCCCCAAAAGGAGCCAATCGCTCCTGTTGGAGCCGCCGCAGGTGGGCAGAACGCTCCAGGATCCCATATTCCAGTGCCTGCCAAAAAGGGGGGTTAGCGGAGCGCACGTAGGTCAGCCAATCCTGGGCCAGGCGACCGCTGCCCGCCCCCATCTCGATCACCTTGAAGTCAGGGGGGGATCCCAAAATGTGCCAGAACTGAAGGATCTGCTCTGCCAACAGTTGGGCAAAGTCCGCCGCCAGGTGGGGAGAGGTGAGGTAGTCGGGGCCAACCGGGGATCCCCGCTCGTAATAGCCCAACCCCGGCTCGTAGAGAGCCCACTCCATAAACTGGGCAAAGGTCACCGGCCCTTGAGCGCGAATGCGGCTGCCGATCAACTCCTGCAACTTCTGCGTGGCCTGGGGTGATGACAAAGGAAAGCTTGGGTTGCGCGGGTGTTGCTCAGGAGCGAGCACAGGTGAGGATTCCAGGGATCCAGACTTACTCAACTCAAACTTACTTGTTCAGGGGACGACGCCAATTTTGGCGAAACTGACGGTTCGAGACCAACAACACAGGCCAGAGGGCCGATACCACCCACTTCCCGGAGCCCGAATAGATGCGATCCGCCTTGCGGGCCGAGTACCAAACTCCTCCTGCGTAGATTGCCAAGAGCAAAAAAGGCCACATCTCAACCCATCCTATTCAACGCTGCTCACAGAGTCAGGGATCCTCAATCAGTAGGCATCCTGCAGCTCATAGAAGTCAGGCGTGATGTAGTCCTTGCGCAGGGGCCAACCTATCCAGTCTTCCGGCATTAAAATCCGCTTCAGGTTCGGGTGTCCCTCGAAAACAATGCCGTACATGTCGTAGGTTTCCCGTTCCTGCCAATCCGCCGACTTCCAAATCCAGTATACGGAAGGCAGCCGTGGATCGTGGCGAGGCAACTTTACCTGGAGCCGCACCTCCTGAGGGCGATCCGCCCCGTCTGACAGCTTGATCAGGTGGTAAAGGCTGACCAGTGGCTGCCCTGCCCCCAGGTCATACCCGCACTGGCACTCCAGGTAGTTAAAGCCGTAGGCATAGAGGGCGGTACACAGGGGCAGAAGAAAGTCCCGCTCCACCTCCAACAGCTCTACCCCCGCTGCGTCTCTCCCCAAATACTGGTGCTCGAAGCCGTTGTCGGCCAGAAACTGGGAAACCGGGCCCCGCTCCAACGTCACCAAGGGTTCCGACTGCTCGCCTACCGCTGGCGGCGCTTGCTTTTCTCGGGCATTTTCCTCTGCCATCTCACATCCCTCCTCGCAAGGCTTTGAGCTGCTGTTCCGCCTGCTTAAAGTCGGCAGTTTGCAAAGCCGGGGGCACCGGCAGGCCGATGGCAGCAGCCAGTTCCGGCGGAGGAGCTTGGCGGGTCTCGCTCTCCAGATACTTGCCGGTGATGATCTCCGGCACAGGCTTAAGGTTATGCTTGACCGTGTAGTAGCGGTGGGTTTGTTGCAGACGGCCCCGCTCCCGCATGTCTTCTGCAGCGATCTTCTTGCGCAGCTTGACAATGGCATCCATGATTGCCTCTGGACGAGGAGGGCAGCCAGGAATGTACACATCCACCGGGATCAGCTTGTCCACCCCCCGCACTGCCGTGTAGGAATCGGAGCTGAACATGCCACCGCTGATGGTGCAAGCCCCCATGGCGATCACGTACTTCGGCTCAGCCATTTGCTGGTAGAGCTTGACCAACGCCGGAGCCATCTTCATGGTGACCGTGCCCGCCGTGATGATCAAATCAGCGGTGCGTGGCGAAGAACGAGGCAACAGGCCAAAGCGGTCGAAGTCAAAGCGGGATCCCAGCATGGCAGCAAACTCGATGAAGCAACAGGCAGTGCCGTAGAGCAGCGGCCAGAGGCTGGACATCTTAGCCCAGTTGTACAGGTCGTTCACCGTCGTCAGAACGACGTTGTTGGAGAGGTCGGTAGTCACCTGGGGGGCAGCCCCCGGAAACAAGACTTGCGATTTCTCAGACATCATGACCATTCCAATGCTCCTTTTCTCCAGGCGTACACAAGACCCACCACAAGGATGGCGATGAAAATCAGGGCCTCCACAAAGGCCAACAGCCCCAAGCGGTGAAACGCCACTGCCCAGGGATAGAGGAACACCGTCTCTACATCGAAAATGACGAAGACCAGTGCGAACATGTAGTAGCGAATGTTGAACTGGATCCAGGCTTGCCCAAACGGCTCCATGCCCGACTCGTAAGTGCTGCGCCGCAGGGATCCCCGCCGCTTTGGCGCCAAGAGTGCAGAAGCCCCCAGAGCCAAAACCGGCAGCAGAGAGCAGAGGATCAGGAAAACCAGCAAATACTCGTAGCCGGACAGAACAAACACGACGCCAGACCGCCTCAGTTGCTCAACATTTAGATACGTTTCCAGTATAGAGCCAGTCTGTGGCTCCCCTGCGCCACCGGATCTTCAGTTCTATTGATGATCATGATTGTTGGGAGCGGCGTTTTTCCAGCCAACCCCACACTCCGCTCACCACCGCCCCGGCCATCAGGATCCCCAAAGCCGGCTGAAACAAAGGCAGCCAGAGCCGCATCCAAAGTTTGTAGCCCAGTGGGATCCCAAGAAAAGCCCCGGTTACGGAAAAGACAAACCAGACAAACCCGGCGAACACCAGAAAGACAACGGCAATCAGGAAGTTATCCAGCCAGCGCTTGAGGTCAGAGGAAACCATAGGGATTGAGGCAGAACAGCTTGAAGTAGACCCAGAGGCAATCTGGGAATCGAACCTTTTGGGCCGCTAATGCCGATATCTCAGCTAGAAATCGCAGGAGCCCCGCACTGTACTCATAAAGTCAGTGTTGGGAGGAATGCGTGACTTTATTTGTTTTATGTTATAATAATAATGCGGACACCAGAAACGGCTTTTTAGGGCACTGGTAACGGTCGATTGGGGTTGTCGTAAACCAGCCCAGAGGTCCGTGGTTAGTTTACTAACTGCAGGGCTACTAAAAGCCCGCTCCGTATTGCTTTAGCGGTCTGAGTCGGGTAGTTTACCATCTTTCACCCAGACAGACTGCCGGAATAAGTTCAACAGACAGGGTAGCTTACCCCAGCACTTGGTGAAGATCCCACGTGCACCTTTTTGGGTAGAGTAAGCTGTGCCAGCCCGCTGCTGACCCGCTGTGAACACAACCCAAAACCACGGTAGCGCCAGTAGGATTCCCCAGCCAGCCTGCTAACAATAAGTGAGATTTCCCTTCTGCCGCTTGGTCAGCTCAGGTTGAAGATTCTCCCCAAATGGCTGCACCGGTTGTTGACTTGTCAAGATATAGTGGTGAAAAATCTGCCTATACACAACCTGCAGCGTTAAGCCGATGTCCATCTCCTCTGGTTCTTCTTTTGCAGACCGCTTACGACAGGTGATCGGCGATGAAGCCGTTTATGCGTTTGGGCGACGGGCCGGAATTAGCGATACTGCCTTGCGCAGCTACCTGAAGGGATCCGTGCCCGGCATTGACAAGGCCGTGAAAATTGCCCAAGTGGGCCAAGTCAACCTCAGTTGGCTGATTACAGGGGAGGGATCCCCGCAGTTGCATCCCGACTCGAAAGCAGAGTATGTGTATGTGCCTTTTGTCGATGTGGCCGCCTCTGCCGGAGCGGGGGCGTTGGTGCGGGAAGAATCGATCGAATCGGTGATTGCTTTTGAGCGAAACTGGCTGCGGACGCACTTGAAGGGAAACCCTGCCGATCTAAGTCTGATTCGGGTGCAGGGGGATAGCATGTCTCCCACGTTGGAGGATGGCGACTGGATCTTTGTGGAACGGCAAGAGGGTGGAGACCTGGGCTGTGAAGGCATTTACGTCTTTCAGATGGATGGGGATCTGTTGGTCAAACGACTGCAGCGCCTGCCCGGATCCCAGGTGAAGGTGATCAGCGACAATCCCCGCTTTCCCCCTTTTGTGGCGGATTTGGCGGATCCCATCAACGGCCTAACCCTCATAGGACGTTATCGAGGTCGCATCAGTTTTGATTAGCCTCTGGCAGCAGATGGCGGGAAGTGGCAGCCTGACCGACCGAGAATCCCCTTGGCGAGATCGGGTCGCCGGTTAGGATGGGTCTTGAGGGTTGAGTTGAGAGGAGTTCCTGCTCCTTGCCTGCGCCCATCCAGCCGGAGGTTTGCCTGCAATGGCTCGTTCGTCCCAGCTCCTAACAGTCGCTCTCCATTCCCTAAGCGGGATCCTCTTGGTCAGCAGCGGGATCTGGGTTGGGATGGTGCTTCCCCAGCAGGCCCAACCTCAGCCCCAGCCGGAGACCAACATCTCTCCCACTCAACCCGCTTCTCCCACACCACCGATCCTGCCCACCTTGGCCCCGCCCCAGGCCAATCTTCCGGTGGCAAGCCCAACAGCCAATGCAGATCCAAATGCAGATCCAGAGGAAAATCACGAGAGCCCCACGGATCTGGAAGGGGAGATCCGGGAAATCCGCCAGCAGGTGATCCAGCTCTTGATCAGAATTGAGGAATTGGAGTCGCGGCTGCAACGGCTGCGTTCTCAAACAGGCCCTGAGCCTATCAGGGAATCTTCCACTGCTGCCGAGATCGTCCCAGGAGAAGAAAGCACCCCAGCCCCGACCAAAACGCCGACCTCTTTTCAGGTGGGAACCCAAACCATCAGCCTGCCGGGCGATTTGCTGTTCGATTTTGACAAAGCCGAGATTCGACCTGAAGCAGCCTCGCTGTTGGCCCAGGTGGCCAAGTCCTTGGAAGCTATGCCCGGCGCCCGCGTTCAAGTCAACGGCCACACCGATAACATCGGGCCCTTAAACTACAACTTGGCCCTTTCTCTGCGCCGCGCCAATGCGGTTAAGGACTATTTGACGAAGCTGCTGCCGGAAGGCCATCCCATCAGTTGGACAACCTCTGGCTTTGGCCCCACCTTGCCGGTGGCCGATAACGACACAGAAGCCGGACGGCAGCGGAACCGCCGTGTGGATTTGGTCATCGCTCCCTAGCTGCACCCCCCCAAAGTGGGGGATGACACGTTCTAGCAGGGCTCTGGTCTAGAATCTGGTAGGGTCAATCCGGCCAGGATTGATGGGCTTGAGTTCAATCCTCATCGTTGGGGTTCGGTTTTGAACGCGGCAGGGATCCCTCTGGACAAGAGGCAAACGTTTGCGCTGAGGGTTGACACAACCCTGGACGCGCTTGACCAGGTTTTGACCTGGTTTGAGTCTTTCCGAAATGCGGGCATCCCGGATCCCATTTGGGCGGAATGTCAGTTGGCTTTGGTAGAGGGGTTTACCAACGCCGTTCGCCACGCCCACCGCGCTCTGCCGGAAAGTACGCCCATCGACATTGAGCTGCTGCTGATGCCGCAAGGGCTGGAGTTGCGCATCTGGGATCAGGGGCAGGAGTTTGATCTGGAGGGATTTGCCCGGAACGTGTCGGATCCCACATCGCCCAACGCCAATCTTGAGTCCGAGGGGGGACGGGGTATTTTGCTGATGAAAGCTCTCTCTACCCACTTGAGCTACACCCGCCAGGCCGATGGTCGCAACTGTCTGTTGATCGGCAAGCGCTTCGACGATCCTGGATCTCGCCCGCGTCTGTCGGTGCCGGGCTTAGGCGAGCAGACCACCGCTTAACTTGCGAATAGCTGAGCTGGCCACATCGCTGTAGCGCAGTTCACCGGCCAAGATCTGGCCCATGCGCCGAGTGGCTCCCGGTCGTTTGACGCCCACCCTGTAGCCCACGCCCGGAAAGCGATAGAACAACGCCGCAATCCGCTTAGCCCAGCGCATTTCTGAGCCCCATTCCTGCTGGACGCGGGCAGAGTAGTTCGCCAGAGCTTCTGTATCCCCGCCTAGAGCTTGATCGATGGCCTGGGCCGCCAACATGCCGGTGAGAAGGGAAGGGCGGATCCCTTCAGCGGTAAACGGATCGATAACGCAGGCGGCATCTCCCACCAAGAGGGCATTTTGGGTGTGAAGCGGTTGATCTTCGTCCCAGAGGCAGATGGGATGGCCAAATGGCTTGACCGACTTCAAGTCTACGCCAAAGCTTTGGGCATATTGGGCGGCAATTTCCCGCAGGTTTTGTTTTTCTCCACCCCGAAAGGTGCCGGCTCCAATCGAGTAGCCATCAGCCTTGGGGAAGTTCCAAATGTAGCCATTGCTGACGGCGCCGAAGTCAAAATGGGCGGCTGCAGTTTGCGGCTGCAGGAGAGGCACTTCTGCTTCCAAGGCGGCAGCCAAGCGACGGCGGCGTTCCTGAAAGCCCAGCCACTTGGCCATTGAGCCTTTTGCCCCATCGGCCCCGATCACGTACCGACCCCAGACCGGGCCGGCGGTTGTCATCACTTGCCAGCGGTCGCTTTGCCACTCGAGGCCAGAGACAGGGCATTCTGCCTGGAGCGCTGCCCCTTGCTTTTGCGCTTGCTGAATCAGGTAGTGGTCGAAAACATCCCGCCGCACCATCCAAACGGGCTCTTTCAAATCCAAATCGACCACCACCGGATCGCCGCCGCGCCAGGTGTAGCGGATTTGCCGGATCTTGAGGGAAATGGCGGGGCCAAAGTCGAAGTCAAACCAAGCCGCCACCATAGGAGAAACGCCGCCCCCACAGGGTTTGTAGCGGGGCAAGGGATCCTTTTCCAGAACCAGCACCGAGCGTCCCCGCTTGGCCAGATGGTAGGCGGCAGATCCTCCAGCAGGGCCGGCGCCGACGATGACACAGTCGTAGAGTTGCGGCATGGTTTTCGATACTCCAGGCCCCCCCATCCTGGGTTCTGCTCACCAGCTTCTAGCCTATTATGGCTACAGCGAATTGCCTGCACGTTGCTTGCCTTTTTGTCGGGAAGACCATGCGAATTCGCTGGCAGCGCCTTGCCAACCAGCCCTCAGCTTGCTACTGTGCCGCCTGCGGAAAGCGTTTTGCGGGCGGGAAGCGAGTTCGTTGCCTTTTCAACGATAGGGGTCTGAATCTCGGCCCTATTTGCCCAGAGTGCTTTGCCCTTCCCCCAGTTCAGTTGCGAGAACAGATCCACCGCTATGCCTATTTGATGCGCCTGAATCGTCTGCGGGATCCCGGCAGCCAAGACCACGCCCATCATCTGGAACAAGCGGCCCGGGAGCGCTCCATTCGTTATCCGGGCCTGTGGGGCTGGCTGCGGCAGTGGTGGTAGCGTTGGCAAGGGGATTGGGCATTCTGGAAAAGATGCAGGAAAATCAGGAGAGGTTGCCTTCGGGATCCCAGACCCGTTGGCTTGTTTGCTCTCGTTGGTTGAGGAGCCCCCATGCACGACCTGGACAGTTTGCCAGAACCGGTAGCCGATGCTCTGATCAAAAGCCTGCTTACGGATGTGGAACGGCTGATCAACCAGCACGGCCTGTCAGAGGTTCTGGTGGGGTTGGCCATGTATTGCAACGTGCAGTTCAAGGCCAAGTTCAACAAGCCCAACCGCACGGAGAAGGATGAGGAGTTGGGGTTTTATTTCCGCGACGCCGCCAAAGCTCTGGAGGTGGCTGCCAGCCTTACCTATCGCACCATCGACCGCTCCCAACCTGCCCGGCCCAGCACCTAGCCACTGGGATCCCTTTTTGGCCTCCACCCCCAAGCCCCTCTCCCAGGGGGAGAGGGGGGCAGGCATTTAACCAGCAAACCGTTTCACCGCAATGGGAAGGGAAGGAACGCGGCATCTTGGGGTGGCAAGGGATCCCCCTGGGTTTTTATGCTGGTGGGCAACAAGTTGCATTGAGGCTGAGCGTGAGAATCGTCTGGGAACGCAGCATTTACGGGGGCAATGGCCGAGTGCCCTGCATTATCTGTGGGGGATGGGCCAACCCCATCCAGAAAAAAGGGCACCAAGTGTTGCTGGCGGTGGTCTATAACGACCGCGGGCAAATCTACGGGGAAGTCTGCCGCAGTTGTCTCAGTTTGGGGGCCAAAGGCATCAAAGAGTGCCTGCAAGAGCGGATCGCCCGTTTGCGCAAGCAACTGGAAGATTTGGAAGAGCTGGAGCAGGGAGAGGTGCAACTGCCTACATTGGAGCAGGAGTTGAGCGCCTATTTGGATTGAGGACTACACCCCTCTGAAAAACTTACGAAACCCCAATAGGAGGTGACGTCTGATACATTTACGCTGAACACTGCTGAACATCACTGTTCAACTATGCAGCGATAGCATTCTGTTTGTTTCCAA
>NZ_JANSHM010000080.1:0-11783 GCF_047461635.1 Synechococcus sp. W55.2
GGTAGTAATCCGTACTGAACATATTATACATTATTTTCAGTATAGTTGAGCTTATTATTGACTAGAGTCATGCTCTCGAATAGCCGCTTGCCATTCTTCTATGCTGCGGGATCCGGCCACAAAGTGCTCAAAACGAGGGGGCAGGGAGCACGTGACCTCATCTTGGATGACCGAGGTGTGGAAGCCGTAGAGGGCCACTTGAGCACGATCCAGGGCTTCTACCCAGCCGCGAGTCAGGATCTTCCAAAAGGAGTGATCCCGAAACAGGCCGGAGACAATGCCTACCCGCACTCGGCCAGGATGTCGCTGCCAGAGGACGGAGGGCTGGGGATAGCGGGCCGCCATCACGTCCCTCACCAAGGATCCGTAGAGCTGCTGCAGATCGCGGTCGTTCTGGCCTTGGTAGGGCAAAAAGAAGGGTTGGACGGAGCCGATCCCGGCAGCTGCTCGCTCCAGGGTTTCGGGATCCCGCGGCAGGTGTTCCCAGCGGCCCTTCACCTGTTGTAGGGCTTGGCGGTAGCGCTCCCGAGCCACGGAAACTTGGTCTGCCGAGGCGTACAGCAAGGGCAACTGGCTAACACACCAGCCCAGGGCCGCGGCCAAGTCGGCGGGATCCGCTTGCCAGAGTTGGTAGAACAGCTCCGCCGCTTCCTCCTCCCGGCCACAATCCCGCAGCAGGATGGCCAGGGTGTAGGCGGCATCGGCAAAGTCCGGCTGCAGCTCCAGGGCCTGTCCCAAGGGGACAAGGGCCGCCTCCAAATCCCCCTGCTGCCGCAGCACCAGCCCCAGCTGGTACAAAACTTCCGCGTCCGGCCCCCCCTGCTCTAGGGCCAGTTGCAGGTGAGTTTTCGCCTCCGCCAGCTGCCCCGCCTGCTTGAGAACAATTCCCAAATTAAAGTGGGCGTCGGGAAACCAGGGCTGGTGGGCAAGGGCCTGCCGGATCAGGGCAATCGCGTCGTCCAGGGATCCCTGTTGCTGCCGACAGACCCCCAAGAGGTGCAGTGCCTCGGGGTGGGTGGGCTGGGCTTGCAGCACCTGCTGGTAAAGTGAGACAGCCTGTGGCCATTGCCCTGCCTGGTGATGGCGAACGGCTTGGGCCAACAGACGCTGTAGGTGCTCTCCTCTGTCCTTTCCAGCTCTGCCTAGGCCAAAGCCTTTCCCCGGTCCAGACACAGTGAGCTCCTCTCGCCGGCGGATCCTGGGCCTCTACCCCATCAGCCGTTGGGGAAATTGAGAAAGCCCGCCAAGGCCGGAGCAATCGGCAACAGGGTCATGACCATCAAAAAGAGGGCCAGCAATGCCAAAGCATCCCGCTGACCGTCGGTTTCAGTAATCTCATCCTGCGGTGGACGCTCTGGCTCGCGGGCGATGAACAGGATCAGCAGCGCCCAGTAGAGGGCCAAGACGTTGCTGATGGCCGCCACCGCCAAGGCAATCAGGGTGATGAAGGTGGCGCGGGCCGCCGTCTTCCGCCCGTACACCGCCTGCACAATGCGACCCCCGTCCAGCTGCCCTGCCGGCAGCAGGCTCAAGGCGGTGATTGCCAGGCCAATCCAGCCCACGGCAACAAAAGGATGAATGGGAACCAGCTCCGCCTGCAACTGGGATCCCAGCACCAGCCGCGCTAGGGTGCCTACCAGGATGGAGCTGCGGAAGATCTCCGTGGGCACATACAGACCCTCGGAGCCGGAGAGCTTCAGGCCAGCCAAGAGCACCAGCAGCGACAGGATCCCGCTCGCTGCCGGGCCGGCAAAGGCAATGTCGAAGAGGGCCTTGCGGCTGGGCACCGGCGATTGGATGCGGTTTAGGGATCCCAGCGTGCCAATGCCCAAGCTGGGGATAACAAAAGCAGGGCTGAGGCGCACCCCGTACTTGCCCGCCATCCAGCGGTGTCCGGTCTCATGCACCAGCAAGATGGCGAAGATCCCGGCCGCCACCGGCAGGGCTTCCACCCAGCGCCCCGGCGCATCCAACAGCCGGAAGCCCAAGAGATTGGCCCCCACCTCCAACGTGGCGACGAAGCTGAAGACCAGCAACGCCCCCGCCAGGATCTGCGCCCCCACGGAAGCGCGGTAATTGACGATGGGATCCGGCAAGACCACCACCGCCGGCTTTTCCGCCGGATCCTCCACCAAAAAGAGCTGGTAGCGACTGCCCAGCCGCTCCTTTAGCCTTCCCAAAAGCAGCGGCACCACTACCTCCGCCTCCCCGCGCAGGTTGCCCTTGAAGATTGCCCCCTCTCCGTAGGGTATGGTCTCGGTAACGAAGAAGGTGTCCAGGCTGAAGATAGACTGAATGGCCTGCAGATCCTCAGCCGAGATCCGCTGCAGAACCGCAGGCGCTTCCAAAGGCGCCTCCCCTGCCGAAGGGGCTTCCCCCTGCTCTTCCAGACGAGCCAACTGCTCGCGACGGGCCTGCAGCTCCTGCTGGGCCAACTGGCGGGTCTTGCGCCCCACGGCAATGTAGAGCCCCGTAAACACCAGCAACAGCAGCAGGAAACCGGCAAAGTTGAGGTAGATTCCCAGCAGCAACAGCCCTAGGAAGACCACCCAGGGCAGCAGCAGCAGGGATCCCTGCAACCACACCCAGACGGCCAAGGATCCCCGTCGGCGAGCCCGCCAAAATCCCCAACCCAAAAAGGCCAGCGTTCCCAGCAAAAAGAGCGGCGTAATCTCAGCGGCAATGTTCATGGCTGACCTATGAGGCTGTACGGGTACCAAGCTGAGGGCAAGACGGCTCAAGCAGAAACAGCCGTTCCTTCAAAACGGGGCTCCGGCTGCTCCCACAGGTAGAAGCCAGCTTTCCGAGGTTTCAGGAGGAACAGCCGCAAAAACTGATAGAAGTTATCCAAGTAGAGGGGCAGCTTGCGCAAACCCTTGAAGGGGCCGGATCCCCGGGCAATCTCCCTCAGCTTAGCGTTGTTGGCCACACACTTCTGCAGCCGCCGCACAAACTCAGGGTTTTCCACATCCAACACCACCGGAAACACCTTGGCCGCCTCGCGGTTGGTCTTGTAGATTACCTCCATGTCATAAGTATGGGGATCCAGCCCGATGAGGCGGTAGAAATCCGGGCGCTCTCCCACATCGTTGAGGTACATAGTGGCGAACACCGACAGCAAGAAGAAACGGCACCACAGCTTGGCCACCCATCCCTTGAGCAGCCGCGGCTGGCTTAGGAGCATGAGCGCGAAGAAATCGCCGTGGCGGTTCTCGTCCTGGCACCAGTTCTTGAAGAAGTTGAAGATGGGGTAGATGCGGTCTTCGGGATGGGCCTCCAGGTGGCGGTAGATGAGGATGTAGCGCCAGTAGCCAATCTTCTCCGAGAGATAGGTGGCATAGAAGATGAAACGCGGCGCGAAATAGGTATAGGACTTGTGCTTGGTCAAAAAGCTCAGGTCGAAGGCCATGTTGAAGTCGCCCATGGCGCGGTTCAGAAAGCCGGCATGGCGGGCCTCATCGCGGCTCATCAGGGCAAAGCACTCGGCCAAAACGGGGTTGGTCTCTTTTAGCTTGCGCGACAGCTCCTTGTAGAGGAGAAAACCGGAGAACTCGGCTGTACAGGAGCGCTCCAAGAACTCCACAAACAGCCGCCGCGCCTCCGGATCGAGCTGACTTTCCCAATCTTGGTTGAACTCCTCACCCCGGACGAAGTGATGGCGGTTGTAGTCGGCGCGAAACTCCTGCAGGATGGCCCGGAAATCGGCCTCTCGATCCCCTAAGCCCATTTTGCCGATGGCCTCGAAATCGGTGGTGTAGAAGCGCGGCGTTAGGATGGTCTCGGTGGGCACTCGCGCTTGAGTTTGAGCAGCTTGCAAACTGGGACTCATAGTGATTTAAAGCGGATGAAAAGGCCAGGTATACTCTCGCAGTTTACCAGCCTCTCTGGCCGTCGTGGGGATAAGAAGTGTTACCGGCAGGCTCTGAGAGATCCTTAAGACTCCACTGCCAGCGGCTGGGATCGCAAGGGATCCGTCAGCTCGCTGCCCTCCTCCGAAGGCGGGATCACCTGCCAAAACAGAGGCAAATAGGATTCCCAATTTTGCAGAATGCGCTCCGCTTTGGGGGAATGGGTGCGGCGATAGTGCTCTTGGATCAGGCTCTTCAGTTGTGCCTCTGCTGCTGCTGTCTGCACCCGCTGAATGCGCACGATCTCCCCGTTGACCTTGGCGGGAAAGTCGCCCTGCTCATCCAGCACATAGGCCAGGCCGCCGGTCATCCCAGCCCCCAAGTTGCGGCCCACCCGCCCCAGCACCACCACCACCCCACCGGTCATGTACTCGCAGCAGTGGTCGCCGGATCCCTCGATCACCGCCTGCGCTCCCGAGTTGCGCACCGCAAAGCGTTCCCCCGCCTGGCCGTTGGCAAACAGGGATCCGCCCGTGGCCCCGTACAAACAGGTGTTGCCCAGGATTACATTTTCCGCCGGATCGCGGGGCGCCTCAGGGGGAGCCAGGATGACGATCTCGCCGCCACACATGCTCTTGCCCACGTAGTCATTCGCTTCTCCTGTCAGGGTCAGGCGCATCCCCGCCAGTGTAAAAGCGCCAAAGCTCTGGCCGGCGCTGCCGACAAAGCGCAGATCCAACTGCCCCCCCTGTTGGGCGAAGCCGGTATCTCCGTACAAGCGGGCCAAGGTTCCGGCAATGCGCCCGCCCACACAGCGGTCGGTGTTGGCGATAGGGATCTCCACCGTGGCCGTGCCGCAGGTTTCCACCGCCTTCTGCACCTCCGGCTGAGCCAGGATCTGCTCATCCAGCACCGGGCCGTTGGAATGCACCGGCTCATGCTCCAACCAGTCGGGCAGGGTGTTGGGATCAAAACCGGGGGGAGTTCGCAGCAGACACTCCAAGTTCAAGGATGGGGTTTTCTGCAGAACGGCATCGGCCCGCGGACAGAGCAGATCCACCCGTCCAATCACCTCCTTCAGAGAGCGGTAGCCCAGTTGCGCTAAGACTTGGCGCACCTCCTCCGCCACAAAGGTGAAGAAGGTCACCACGTGATCTGGCGTGCCGGGGAAGCGCTTGCGCAACTCCTCCTTCTGGCTGGTCACTCCCACAGGGCAGTTGTTGGTGTGGCACACCCGCGCCATGATGCACCCCTCCGCAATCATGGCCACCGTGCCAAAGCCAAACTCTTCTGCCCCCAGCATGGCCGCCATCACTACTTCCCAACCCGTGCGAATGCCGCCATCCACCCGCAGGATGGAGCGCTGCCGTAGGCCGTTTTCCAGCAGGGTATGATGCACCTCCACCAGGCCCAACTCCCAAGGTGCCCCGGCATGTTTGATGGAGCTCAAGGGGGAAGCCCCTGTGCCCCCTTCATGGCCGGAGATTTGGATGATGTCGGCGTTGGCCTTGGCTACTCCTGCCGCCACCGTGCCGATGCCCACCTCCGCCACCAGCTTCACCGACACCTGTGCCTGGGGGTTCACCTGGTGCAAGTCGAAGATCAACTGCGCCAGATCCTCGATGGAGTAGATGTCGTGGTGGGGTGGCGGCGAGATCAAGGTCACCCCCGGCTTGGAGCGGCGCAGCTTGGCGATGTAGGGGCTGACCTTTTTGCCCGGCAGTTGCCCGCCCTCGCCCGGCTTGGCCCCCTGGGCAATTTTGATCTCAATTTGCCGCGCGTTGAGCAAATACTCCGGTGTCACGCCAAAGCGGCCCGAGGCCACCTGCTTCACCGCCGAGCTGGCGTTGTCCCCCATGCGCAGCCCCTTCAGGTGGGGAAAGCGGGCCGAGGTGCCATCTGGGCCTACATCGGTGATGGGGAGGTATCGTTCCGGATCTTCCCCGCCTTCACCGGAGTTGGACTTGCCGCCGATGCGGTTCATGGCAATGGCCAGGGTCTCGTGGGCCTCGCGGCTGAGGGCCCCCAAGGACATCCCACCTGTGGCAAAGCGTTTGAAAATCTCCGACACCGGTTCCACTTCCTCCAAGGGAATGGGATCCCGGTCGCTGCGGAAATCCAGCAGGTCTCGCAACGCGGTGGGGGTGCGGCTGCGCAGGTGTGCCCTGTAGATCTCATAGTGGGCAGGCTGACCCGATTCGATGGCCTTGTGCAGCAGTTTGGCCATTTCTGGACTGTTGATGTGGTATTCGCCTTTGGGCCGCGCCTGGATAAAGCCAAAGTTCTCCAGCTTTTTCGAGGTGAGTTCGGGAAAGGCCCGCTGGTGATTCACCATGCCCTCGCGGGCCAGATCCGCCAGCGTCATGCCTCCCACCCGCGACACCGTGCCGCGGAAGGCCAGATCGATCACCTCTTGGCTCAGGCCAATGGCCTCGAAAATCTGCGCTCCGTGGTAGCTGGAGAGCAGAGAAATGCCCATTTTGGAAAGAATCTTGAGCAGCCCTGCCTCAATGGCGGCGCGGTACTTCAGTTGCACCTCGGCCAGGGAAAGCTGGGGCAACTTGCCGGCAGCCATCTGGGTTTGCGTCTTGGGCTTGTGCCACCACTGCCGCACAGCTTCATAGGCCAGATAAGGACAAACGGCGCTGGCCCCGTAGCCGATCAAGCAGGCAAAGTGGTGGGTGCTCCAGCATTGGGCAGTCTCCACCACCAGGGAAGCGCGTAGGCGCAGCCCCTCCTGGATGAGGTGATGGTGGATGGCGCCCACCGCCAACAGAGGTGGGATCAGAGCCTGCTCGGCATCAAGGCCGCGATCCGAGAGGATTAAAATCTCAGCTCCCCCCCGCACTGCCTGAGCCGCCTGCTGGCAGAGGGCCCGTACCTGGACCTCCAGTCCTTCTGGGCCGGCAGCCACCGGATAGAGAATCGGGAGCGTGTGGCAGGGAAAAGGGGTATGCTGCAGAGCGGCCAGCTCCGCTTCGTTGAGCACCGGGCTGCGCAACTGCAACAGGCGGGCATGCTCAGGGCGGATCTCCAGCAGGTTGCCCTTGGATCCCAGATACACATCCAAAGACATCACCAGGCTCTCCCGCAGGGGATCGATGGCAGGGTTGGTGACCTGGGCAAAGCGCTGCTTGAAATAGTCGTAGAGGGGATGAGGCTGGGTGGACAGCACAGCCAGCGGCGCATCGTCCCCCATGCTGAAGGTGGGCTCCTTGCCCGTAGCCGCCATCTCCTCGATGATCATCTCCACATCTTCTGAGGAGTACCCGAAGGCGGTTTGGGCTTGTAACAGTTGTTCTTCTGAGAGGTGAGGGGTATTTTCAAAGCCTTGGGTGCTGAGCTGAACGCGATGGGCTTTGAGCCATTCGCCGTAGGGGTGCTGGGCTGCCACCTGGGTTTTGATCTCCCAGTTTTTGCAGATTTGCCCGCTCTGCAGATCCACCGTCAGCATCTGCCCTGGGCCTAGCCGCCCTTTTTCCAAAATGTCGGTCTCCGGCAGAGGAACCACGCCAGCTTCCGAGGCCACCACCAGCAGACCATCGCGGCTGCGAGCGTAGCGGGCTGGGCGCAGGCCATTGCGATCCAACGTGGCCCCGATGGTTTTGCCGTCGCAGAAAACCACCATCGCCGGGCCATCCCAAGGCTCCTGCAGGCCGCCGAAGAACTCGTAGAAATCCACCACTTCCGGGTGATTCTGCAGTTCTGGCTGGTTGCGATAGGCTTCCGGGATCAGCACCATCATCGCCTGCTGAGTGGAGTAGCCCGACTGAATCAACAGCTCAAACACAGCGTCCAGACCTGCTGAGTCGCTGGTGCCCGGGTCAATAATCGGCTTCAGATCCTCGACCGCTGTACCCCAGCGGGGATGGGAAAGGGTTTGTTCGCGGGCGGCCATCCAGTTGACATTGCCCAGGTAGGTGTTGATCTCGCCGTTGTGGCAGAGGTAGCGGAAAGGCTGAGCCAGCGACCAACGCGGCAGGGTATTGGTGCTGAAGCGGCGGTGGTAGGTGGCGTAGGTGGTGGTGTAGAGGGGGTTTTGCAGATCTCGATAAAACTGGCCCAGAACCGACGATTGCACCATGCCTTTGTAAACGACAACCCGGCAGGACAAAGAGGCAAAATACAGAGCATAAAAGCCAAACCGAGCCTCTACCCGCCGCCGAATGCGCCGCCGCAACAGATAGAGCTGCTGCTCTAGCTCGTCTCCTTCCAGCGTGGGATGGGTGAGGAGCATCTGCCAAATGGAGGGCATGGTCTGCCGCGCCATCGGCCCCAGGCAATTGGGATTGACCGGTACCTGCCGCCAAACCACCCGCTGCCAGTCGGTGGTGGTCAAGTACTCATCGATCACCTGCTGCACCGCCTGACACTCAGCAGGATCCTGAGGCAAAAAGACCATCCCCACCGCGCTGTGAGTGGGATCCCAAGCTCGAATTTCTTCCCTCTCTGCCTGCAACAGCGACCAGGGGATTGCCGTTGCAATGCCCGCCCCATCACCGCTCTGGCCGTCGCCGCCACAGCCACCCCGATGTTCCATACAGGTGAGGGCCTGAAGGGTTTTCTGCAAGAGGTCGTGGCTGGCTCTCCCCTGCTGATTCACCAAAAAGCCGACCCCGCAAGCATCCCGCTCTTGAAAGTGCCAGTTTTCCTGCAGGATAGGGGCCGAGACCTGAGAGGGATGGGGATTCATAGGAGTAAAAACAGTTTGGAATAAATCACGCTTTCAGAGGTGGAAAACCAGCATATCGCACTCCAATCCGACAGGAAAAGGGGGGGCAGTCTCAAGTCACGGCTGGCTCTTGCCAACAGGGCAACCGTTGGGGCAATCGGCTCAGCGAAGTAAAGACAAAAAAGCTCGTCATGAACAGATTTTTCGAGTTTCTTCTGCAGCTTTCCCCGACGGACTGCGGACGATCTGAGAAAGCTAGGGCGAATGCGCCAGCTCACACCGGCTCCGCTCGCTGGCAACTGGCCCTGTGGAGAACTGCGGTAGGGAGACAGCCGTAGGGTATGTCCAGGAAGAGGGCAACCCCACAGATGTACAACAGATGTACAAAGTCAGGCGTGCAACGGTCTATCGCTGGCTGAACCTAGAAGACCTCAGGCCGACAAAAGTCAAGACCCAGAAGCCAAAGATAGACTTGGCCGCCCTGCAGCAAGACATAGGCCAGGATCCAGGAGCTCAATTGTAAGGATAGAGCTCAGAGATTCGGGTCGCGCCAGCGGGACGGAGCCCTTGCCCTATTGACTATACTGGTGGTGCTCTGGGAGCAATGATACTATTACCCTAGATTTTTCGTGTTTCTGAGTAAGCTCATGCTGACTTGCCCAAGCCGTCATTCTTTTAACTTAGATACGACAAGATCCATAATGGAAAGCAGCATTATCGATGCCAGGATTGTCACAGGCAATTTATACCTGAATCTACTCAAAAGATTGTCTCAGAAGTCAATATATCCCTAGTTAATAAACTTAAGCGACTTTCCATTGCTGCTATATCTTATGTAAATGAACTACCAGAACTCTGGACAAAATTATGTTAATCACAAATCAACTTATCCTTCCCAAATCATGTAGGTCTACCCGTCAAAAGAGGTACTTTGATCCTGAGATGCGACGAGCTATTGCCATTTGTGCTAGCAGGTTGGAGCTTGAAAGCAGGACGAGCTTCCCAAACTTGTTCAGAATGATTGTTCAGAATGACTGTGTCTCCACATGGGTTGGAGTCAGTGTTGCCGAGAAAAGCCATATCCTTGCTAGATTGAAGTCATGGGATCCCTGACTCTACCCGGTAGAACTGAACTTTATGACCGTCCCTCTGATTCACAGCCGTGACGTTCTAGAGAGCCGTCTCAAGGAGATTCCTGCTGAACCCGGCGTATATTTAATGCGAGATGCCACGGATCAGATCCTCTATGTAGGCAAGTCCAAGAAATTGCGCTCTCGAGTGCGATCTTATTTCCGCTTCACCGGCGACCTGTCCCCTCGCATTCAGCGCATGGTAGCTCAGGTTTGCGAGATCGAGTTTATCGTAACCGACAATGAAAGTGAAGCCCTAGCCCTAGAAGACAATCTGATTAAGACCCATCAGCCCCCTTATAATGTTCTCCTTAAGGACGATAAAAAGTATCCCTATTTGTGTATTACCTGGTCGGAGCCTTATCCCCAGCTTTACATCACCCGCCATCGTCGCCTTGATCGGAATCAAGACAAATACTATGGCCCCTACACCGATGTTGGCCTGTTGCGCCATACCCTTGGGTTGGTCAAACGAATTTTTCCCTTGCGCCAACGGCCCAAACCTCTGTACAAAGATCGCACCTGTTTGAACTACGACATTGGGCGCTGCCCCGGGGTATGCCAAGGCTTGATCAGCCCAGAAGAGTATCGCAAAACGCTGACTCAAGTAGCCATGATCTTCCAAGGCCAGACAGATGAGCTGATCCGAGAGCTGCAGGAGAAGATGATCCAGGCCGCCGAACAGGAAAATTATGAGGCAGCCGCACGATATCGGGATCAAATTCGCGGTTTGGAACAATTGGGAGAATCCCAGAAGGTCTCTTTGCCTAACTCTACCGTCAGCCGTGATGCTCTGGCCTTGGCCATGAATGATTCACGAGCCTGCATTCAATTGTTTCAGGTGCGGGCAGGCAAGTTGGTGGGGCGGCTGGGGTTTGTGGCCGAAAACCGCGGTGACGACCCAGGCCTTATCTTGCAGCGGGCTTTACAAGAGCATTATCAATACTGCGATCCGGTGGAAATTCCCTCTGAGATTTTGACCCAGTATGAATTGCCCGATCACGATTTTCTGGAGTCTTGGCTGAGCCAGAAAAAAGGCCGCAAGGTCAGCCTCATTGCTCCCCAACGGCAGAGCAAAGCTGAGTTGATCGAGTTGGTCGAGCGGAATGCCCAACTGGAGCTAACCCGCGCCCAGCGCCTGGCGGATCGGGATGCTGTGGCCTTGGAGCGCTTGGCAGAGGTCTTGGATTTGCCGGATGTGCCCCGTCGCCTAGAAGCCTACGATATTTCCCACATCCAGGGATCCGATGCTGTGGCCAGTCAGGTGGTGTTTATCGATGGCCTGCCTGCCAAACAGCACTACCGCCGCTACAAGATTCGCAACCCTGAGGTGCGCCCCGGTCGTTCTGATGATTTTGCCAGCCATGCGGAAGTGGCCCGGCGTCGCTTCAGCAAAATGACCCCTGAGGATCAGCCGGATTTGGTGCTCATCGACGGGGGCAAGGGGCAGTTGTCGGCAGTCATGGCCGTCTTGGCAGATTTAGGGCTGGATCACCTGCCGGTGATTGCCTTGGCCAAACGAGAAGAAGAGATCTTTCTGCCGGGGGATCCTGTGCCCTTGCGGTTGCCGGCCCAAGATCCGGCTCGCTTGTTGTTGCAACGCCTGCGAGATGAAGCCCACCGATTTGCTCTCGCCTTTCATCGCCAGCAACGGAAAGCGCGTCAACATGCCTCTACGCTGGACGAGATCCCCGGCTTGGGCAAGTATCGGCAAAAGCTGCTGATGGAAGAATTTCGGTCGATTGCCCGCATTCAGGTGGCTTCAGAAGACCAGTTGGCTCAAGTGCCCGGCATTGGCCCGAAGATTGCCCGGCAGATTTACCGCTACTTTCACCCGGAAACTCAGGCGGAATCCCCGGAGACAGCGCAGGTGGAGTAGTTGAGAATCCGCGCAGGGATCCCTGCTCCCCCAGCACTCGGTGGGGTGATATCCACAGAAGCCTGAGCACCCTTCCTCGCCCGTGATTTTACGAGATCACGGGGGAACTTGTAGTGCGGAAAACATCGCTCAAAGCAAAAATGATACATAATCTCAGGGGCAGGCGTTCTTAGTGCCCTAGGTTGTGTTGATCTTTCATTTGAGCCAAGAGAGAGCACTGACGAGATAGAGAAAACTCAAGAAGTTCCTGGCCA
>NZ_JANSHM010000081.1:0-11721 GCF_047461635.1 Synechococcus sp. W55.2
TAGTAATCCGTACTGAACATATTATACATTATTTTCAGTATAGTTGAGCTTATTATTGACTAGAGTCATGCTCCCCCCAAGATCAGCAGGGCTAATCCGCCAAACATCCAATTCATCCAAGCTTGAACTTCCATGGGGGAGCTCTCCAGAATACGAGAATCCATTGGGCAGTTTTATCCTACATCTGGAGAAACGGTGCCCAGCAGCTACTGATTGGCTCGGCAAAGCAACCCCAGCCCTACGGCGGCACAGATCAAGTTGGGCAACCAAGCCGCCATTGTTGGCCCCAGCGTCCCAATTTGTCCCAGCGCCTGGGTGATGAACAGCAGCACATAGAAGGCAAAGATAATCAGCACACTGATGCCCAACCCCAAAGAGGAACCGGTGCGCTGCGGGCGCAGCCCCAAAGGCACCCCAATCAGGGTAAACGCCAGACACGCGAAAGGAATGGCATACTTTTGGTTGAGGCTGACCTGCAGACGGCGCACCCGTTGCAGATCGCCAGAGCTGGCAATCACTTCGATATAATGGTTCAGCTCTCGAATGTTCATTTCCTCAGGGCTGCGGATCTCTTGAGCCAGCTCCAGTGGTGCGCGAGGCAGGCGCAACTCCTGCCGGCTGAAGGTGGCAATGTTGCTGTAGGTGCCATCCGGAGAAACGATGTAGTTGGTGCCATCCTCAAACACCCAAAGATTCTCTTGGGGATCCCAGCGTCCCCGTTGGGCCAGCAGGATTTGGTTGAGCGCTTCGTTGGAAAAATCTAGGACGATAATGCCGCGCATTTGCTTTCCATCGAAGCTGCGGGCGTAGAACTGACGGGTTAGCCCTTGTCGCCGGGAAAAGGTGCCGTCTGGCTCAGGCATGAGGATCTCGCCAAATTCTTGGTAGAGGATATTCTCCCGCCGGAAGTCCGGATCCCGATTTAAAGCTCGGTTCAAAGTCGTGGCTGCCTGGCGATTGCTCACCGGCACCACCAGCTCATTGAACAGAAACGTTAACGTCGTCACCAGCAAGCTGAGGATGAGGGCAGGCACCATGAGGCGGTAAAGGCTCACCCCGCAGCCGCGCAGGGCTGTGATTTCGCTATCGGCAGACAAGCGCCCATAAGCCAGCAACGTGGCCAGCAACATGGACATCGGGAACGTCAGGACGATGATCCCCGGCGCCCGCAACACAAACACCTGTAACGCCGCCGAAAGCGACAGACCCGCCTCCACCACCAGGCGCACCAGCTCAAACAGAGAGCTCACGGCCATCACCAGGGTGGTAAACGCCCCCACCCCAAAGAGAAACGGCAGGAGCATCTCGGAGAGGATGTAGCGATCCATCAGGCCTACTGCACAGACGAGGGAGAGCCTGCGGCAAGACTGCTTGACCGAACAAGGAGTGGGGGGAGAGGAGAGTTTCACGCAACCTAAGGGTAGTTGGGACAGCAAGCCCTTCGCCCAAGAGGTGAAGGCTGTTAACGACTTTAGACCGGAACCTTGGGGAACAAAAGGTTAATTCCCTCCCTTTCTCAATCCAATCCGCCTACGATCGACCTAGGCGGGCAGAGGACTGGGCTGGGTTCCAGCATGGCTTCTTTCCATCTCAAGGGTTTGCTGGAGCGGCTCCTGGAGCTACGACAGCAGGTTGTCGAGGGATCCCAGAACTACCTGGCCGCCTGGGGCTGCCTTGGGAACCCTCCTGCAGCCCTCTGCAACCTGGCGCGCTACCTGGCGCTACGCCAACACGATCTGCGCAACCTGCAATTGAAGCTGGCTGCGGTGGGGCTGTCCTCGCTGGGACGGTGTGAATCGCGGGTCTTAGAGACCCTGGATGCGGTGATCGCCACTTTGGCAGCCACGCAGGGCCTAAGCCACAAGGGGCCCAGCTATGAGGAGTTTTACGCTGGGGACATGGCGCTGGAGCAGCATGCTGAGGCGCTGTTTGGCCCTCCTTCTCCCCACCGCCGCGCCCGCATCATGGTGACCCTGCCCAGCGAAGCTGCCGAGCAGCCCGAGCTGCTGCTGCAACTGCTGCAACGGGGGATGAACGTGGCCCGGATCAACTGCGCCCACGACGATCCCCTGGTGTGGGAGAAAATGGTGGCCCACTTGCGCCAGGCCGAAGCCCAGGCCCAACGGCGTTGCAAGATTTTGCTGGACCTGGCCGGCCCCAAGATCCGCACCGGCCCAGTGGCCATGCCCCCCGGCAAAACCAAGGTGTACCGCGGGGATCGCATCCTGCTCACCGCGAAGGTTCCTGAGGCCAGCGCCGATATCTCCTGCCAGGTGACCTGCAGCCTGCCGGAGGTTTTGGCGCACCTGCAAGTGGGGGCAACCGTTTGGATCGACGACGGCAAAATCGGCGCCCGCGTGGTAAGGATCGAGCCGGCAGGCGTGGTGCTGGAGGTGGACAAAGTTGCCCCTCAGGGCAAGAAGTTGCGAGCAGAAAAAGGCCTCAATTTTCCTGACAGTCAGCTCCAGATCCGTTCCCTTACCGACAAAGACTGCCAAGACCTGGACTTTGTGGTGCGGCATGCCGACTTGGTGGGCTATTCCTTCGTCCAGCAGCCCGCGGACTTGCAGTTGCTGGTTTCTGAGCTGGAGCGGCGGCAGGCTCGCCCCGATCTGGGCTTGATCCTCAAGATGGAAACGCAGCAGGCGGTGAAAAACCTGCCGGCCTTGATCGCGACCGTTGCCGGCTGCCGGCCCCTGGGGGTGATGATTGCCCGCGGCGATCTCGCCGTGGAGATCGGTTGGCTGCGCTTGGGCGAGATCCAGGAGGAACTGCTGTGGATCTGCGAGGCAGCCCAGGTGCCGGTGGTCTGGGCTACCCAGGTGCTGGATCAGCTCACCAAGGAGGGCTTGCCCTCGCGGCCTGAGCTTTCCGATGCGGTGATGTCTGCCCGCGCCGAATGTGTGATGCTCAACAAGGGCCCCTACCTGCTGGAGGCGGTTGCCCTCCTGGACGAGCTGCTGGCTCGGATGCAGACCCACCAGCACAAGAAAAGCCAACGCCTGCGAGCTCTGTACTCCTGGAGGTGACCTGGAGCTGCCCTAGAGACGGAACTTCTCCCCCAGGTAATACTTGCGCACCAAGGGATCCGCCGCCAGCTCCGCCGCCGTGCCCTTGGCCAAAATGGCCCCGTCGTTGAGGATATAGGCCCGGTCGGTGATCTCCAGCGTCTCCCGCACGTTGTGGTCAGTAATCAAAACACCGATGCCCCGTTGCTTGAGCTTGGCCACCACCTCCTGAATATCCGCCACCGCGATGGGATCCACCCCCGCAAAGGGCTCATCCAGCAGCAGAAATTTCGGCCCGTGGATCCCAGCGGCCAAGGCACGGGCGATCTCCGCTCGGCGACGCTCCCCCCCCGATACCTGCAGGCCCAGGCTGTGGGCCACGTGGGCGATGCGAAACTCCTCCAGCAGTTGGTTGAGCCGCTGCTGCCAGAGGCGGCGAGGCACCCCCGTTTGCTCCATGATCAGCAGCAGGTTGTCTTGGATGCTGAGGCGACGAAAAATACTCGGCTCCTGGGCCAGGTAGCCGATCCCCAATTGGGCCCGGCGATGCATGGGCAGGTGGGTGATGTCTTGGTCATCCAACCAGACATGGCCGCGGTTGGGCTGGATCAGGCCAGTCATGATGTAGAACGTGGTGGTTTTCCCCGCCCCATTGGGGCCCAGGAGCCCCACGATTTCCCCCTGCTGAATGTTCAGGCTAACGTCGCTCACCACCTCACGGCGGCCATAGCGCTTACAGATGTTTTCTAAGTAGATCTGCATAGGGCCGGCACAGGGCTGCTGATCAATGCTTACTGATTCTGTAGGGCTGATTCTCTCCAACCGACAGGGATCCCGGCTGCCGCAGCGCACAGGCTACTTCCTCAAAGATGCCCCAAACCCCGCCCACAATCCAGGGGAGTGTAGGCAAAGTGGATCCCTCTCAAGCCAACTGGAGGGATCCTTAACGGGGTTCTCATAGCTCACGGCAACTGCTCGCCCCCCTCAAAATGGGATCATTTCACTAGGGGATCCCTGGCCTTCCCATGCTTCGCTGCCCAGCTTGCTACTGGCTCAACTCCAACTCCGATTATCGCTGTCGTCGCTGTGGGCACTTTTTGCGCCATCGCCCGCTTCCTGTTGCCGAGAAACTCAACCCAAGAAGGCCAACAACCAGCCCTGCCGGCTGGCGGGAAATCCGCTGGGATCGCGTCCTGACTTCCTCGGCAATACTCGGGGTTTTGGTGGGGTTGGGGCAACTGTCTTGGCATTGGGTGCAGCCGCTGCTCAAAGATCCACCCCTTCCCAGTGTTGGCAACGGCCCGGCAGCTTCGGGACGATAGGACTCCAAACGTCATCCCGCCCTGAGAGAGCCTGCTATCAGGTGGGCCAGACAGACCTGCGGAGTGGCCGAAGCCAGAAGATGCCACTATCATGTGACCAGCGCAGAACCATCCCCCTCTGCTGTGTCCCTTCACGTAAACCTTCAAAATTGTGAGGCTTGGTAACCATGAACCTCAATCTCAAAGTTCCCGCCATTTGGGCACTACTGGCCACGGCAGCCTTGGCTTCCTCTGCCGCAGCCACAACCTACAACTCTTGTTTTATGCGCTACCTCATGGCTTCCCGCACCTGTCCCAACTGCCGCCTGGGATCCATTGAGCTGAGCAATCTGGATTTGGCGGAGGCCAATTTCAGCGGTTCCGATCTCATTGAGGCCAATCTGGAGCGCACCATCTTGACGGGCGCCGATCTCAGCCAGTCTTACCTGGTGGGGGCCAATTTGCGGCGGGCTCAATTGGGGGGAGCCAACCTGAGTGGCGCTTACCTGGAGGGGGCAGACTTGCGGGGGGCCAACCTGCGGGGGGCCGATCTCTCTTCTGCATCCCTGTACGGCGCCGACTTGCGGGGGGCCGATCTACGCGACGCCAACCTGGTTGGGGCTGACCTGCGCTTTGCTCGCACCTGGGGCGCACGCCTGCAGGGTGCCGTTCGGGAATAGTGCCAAAGGCCGAAGCCAGCTTCCCCTCTCCCTCTCTGGGAGAGGGACTAATGAATAACGCGTACTAATTGCGTAATGCGGATGGCGAGACTCGAACTCGCAAGGCAAAGCCACACGCCCCTCAAACGTGCGCGTATACCAATTCCGCCACATCCGCTTCCGAGCCTAACCATCATAGCGACAGAGGGGTGGAGTTGTTAAGGGCATTGGCCATTTTGCAGCTATGGCTTGTCCTGCCTCGGCAAAGTTAAGGCAACTCCACCGACGTGGGCTTGGAAGCGTGGGGCAGTCCCCACCCCAACTTCTCTCGCATAACCCGGAAAAATTCCGGTCGGCGCAGGCGCATCAAATCTGTCCAATAGGGGGCACGTACCACCCGAATCTGGTCTTCCGGCATGATGTAGCAGCCGGCATTTCCATCTACCACCAAAACCAGTGGCTGAGGGGTAACGGGGCTAATCCATACTTCCTCCGAATCGGGGAAGACCAAGGCCCGCGACGCCATGGAATGGGGGCAGATGGGAATCAGCTGCAAAACCGGCACCCCCGGTGTGATCACCGGCCCACCCGCCGAGAGGGCATAGGCCGTCGAGCCGGTGGGAGTAGCCAAGATGACTCCGTCGGCAGCCACATCCAGAGGTGAGTGATCCCCGATGGTGATCTCGAAGTGGCACATGCTGGTCAAAGGCTCGCGGTGCAACACCATCTCGTTTAAGCTCAAGACCTCCCAGCGCAATTCTTGCCCTCGGTAGGCTTGCACCAGCAACATGCTGCGGCGATCCAGGGTGTATTCCCCGGCAATGGCGGCACTGGCTGCCTCTTCTAGGTGAGGAAGGTAGGTCTCCGTCAGAAAGCCCAGATGGCCCGTATTCACCGCCAACAAGGGGATCCCTTTGGGGGCCAGTTGCCGTGCTGCTGCCAAGACGGTGCCATCTCCCCCCAACACCACCGCAAACTTCATGGTTTGATCAAATCCAGCCGGGGCCAGGCTATCTACTTTGGTCAGGCAGATGGGGCTGTCGGGCTTGGCATAACCGAGGATACCGCCCCAGTTGGGGGCCACACAGACTTCCCAGCCCTGCTCCTGAAACCAGCGGGCTAGGGTTTCGCTGCTGCGTTTGGCGGCGGGTTTGGCGTCGTTGTAGAGGATCCCGGCTTTGGGCTTGGTCATGGGCAATGGGAAGGCAGAGGTGCCAAAACTCTATCAGTTCTGCAGGCCCCTCTGCTGGCCAGGTGATCCATTCCACAATTTCTGCCAGCAGACTTCGCTGATACATTGACGCTGAACAAGACGGGTAGCTTGCATGGCGAAGCCATACACTGCTGCCCGGGGCTGCAGCGATTGCATCCTGCTCGTTGCCAATCGGCAGCTCAACCCTAGCAGGGCAAGAAGCTACGAGAAGCTACGAGGAAAAACGAGTGACGGCAGGTTGGAACGAGTACCTCAATCGACAGGGCGACCCCGGTACATCAGTCGGTACTTCACCTGCGGGGTCAAGTCTTTTTGCCCTGGATCCCCTTCCGCGGTGATGGGTTGTGGAGGGGCGGTGGGAGAGTGGGCGCTCGGCTGTGGGGGAGGGGTGGAAGAAGATGTACGGCTGACCTCCGCCGGCCATAAGCCCGCTTGCTTCAGAGCCCTGTGGAGCGCCTCCGTGTCAATAGGTAAAAACCACCTGGCAGCCTCGTAAATTCGTTCGAGGGAGTGGAGAAGGTCGCCGGCCTCCGCCAAGCCAGGGATCACATCTGCTGCCCCCTGATAAATTGCCCAGCGCCGCTCTGCGGGCTCGATGTGGCGACGGGGGTGATGAGTCAGGATCACAGGGATGTTGGGCAGCTTACTTTGGCACTCTCGACAAAAGGCATAGGGGTTAAACAGCCCCGTCGTCATGTCCACCACCATCAGATCCAAATCCAGAGGCTGACTTGCTGCCACCTCCAGCAGATCTTCACGCGGGGAAACCAGCACCACAGAGTGCCCCTGAGACTCCAGCGCCAACTTCCAGAGATGAGATTGCAAGGGCTGGCCCTGAGCTAGCAGTATGGTTTTTCTCACAGTGGATGGAGATATGCGAGTAGAAGGAAAGGCAAAGGCTTGCACCACTTAATAATCCGTCGTACGCCAGAATCTTGTGCGGGGCGTAATGTAGCATTCTTAGGGGAAGCAAATGGTAACCGGATATACAGATATACAAGTATTGCGGTTTAAGCCCGACGCTCCATACCCTTAAACCTGGATCCCCAGCAGCCGACAGCCAATTTCTGGGTGCGGCCTGTCCGACGGCCTCAACGTTTGTCTTGCTCAATTCAATCTGGGATCCCTTCTTTCTCACTTTCCAATTCAGCTTGCAGGGCCTGCAACTCTTCTGGGGAGAGGGAGCGGAGCCTCTCTTGAATCTGCTGGGTCTCGAAGCTGGCCCATTGAGCCTTCAGGGTCATTTCCCCACGCAGCACCCGCTTCAGGTAGCCAAAAGTCCACCCCAAGCAGGCCAATAGAAGCACCACGCTCGATATCTGCTGCGCGGCCCCCGTATCCAAGCCCGCCCAAAGCAGCAGGCCGTAGAGGATCCCTCCCCCCAGCAGCAGGGCCAAGCCTATGCCAAGAACGTCCAATCTGCGCATGGCTCAGTGGATCGACAAACGGCTGACCTTACAGCGACCGAGGCTTGGGCCGAAACGTCATGAAGGGAGCCAAGAGCACCATGCCGGGAAAGAAAAACAAGACCAAGAAAAACATCAGCACCTTTTCCCAAGCACTGCCTGAAGTCCAGCGTTTGTCCACGTACAGCAGAGACAACAGAGGCAGCACCAGCAAATAGAGAACAGCCAAACCGGCATAAGTTAACCCAATCAACGATGTAGTAGAAGCCATGTCGAGTGCGCTCCGCAGCTAGACCTATGTCCAACAAATCTAACAGGATTGTAAAGGGATTTGTCAGCTTGGGGGAGTTCGTAACTCAGCCAACTGACCACAAACTGACTACAAGCTGGTGCTGATCGCCCCAACGGGGCAGGTGGCAACACACTGTTCGCACATGACACAGCGGTTGCGAGAGAACTCCAGCTTCCAGCTGGGAGCAGAAATCTTCAGGGCCTCGGTTGGGCAAACTCCCGTACACAATCCACAGTCCACGCACAAGTCTGGGTCGATTTGAATTTCCTTGGCCCGTTCAGTCACCTCAATGCCCAAAGACTGTACCCATTCCAATCCTGCTTCCACCTGGTCGATATCCCCCGACAGCTCCACCACCAAAGTACCCACTTCGTTGGGGGCTACCCTGGCGCGCACGATATTGGCAGCCACATCGAAGTCTTTGGCCAACCGATAGGTGAGAGGCACATTCACCAAATGGCGGGGGAAAATGAGGGTGACTCGTTTGCGCACGGATCTTGAGTGTTTTGAGTGCAGCAACTTCCTTCAGTATGGCAGGCTTGTGAGGTTCAGTTTGGCCGTGAATGCAGCTCACTTCCACCCTCCACAGGACACCCAAGGCGAACCCCACAGCGGTAGGGCGGGGCTTTGAACCCAGTTTTTCGGTGAGCTCAGCTTCTTGGGAAGATCACCAGAGGCAGCGCGTGAGACAACGGCGCCATTATCAGCGTGCCCCTCTCACCAAAAGCTATCTGTGGAAGCCGACCCAGAGCCTGCCACAATAGGATGGAGAGCGTCCCCGATCCCTATGAACCCATCTTTTGCTCAGCCCCGTCTCAACTCAGAGCAGTACCGCCAGATGCTGGTGCGGGATGGCGAACGTCGCTTCCGCGAGTGGCACACTGCCTTCCTCAAGTATCAACAGCAGTTTTTGCAAGAGATGAAGCAACTGCGTCTCCAGGGTTCCTTGCATCACTGAATGGTTAATGCCCACCGTCCCCACCTTGCACCCGCTGCCAGTCTTCTCCAAGCCCGATCCCTCCCCAAGGCCTACGGCCTGCCAAGACGAAGGGCAAGAAACTTTGGAATTGTTGGAGTGGCCCCGCCTCTGTCAACACTTGGCCACCTTTGCGGCCACACCCTTGGGCCGTCGTGCCTGCCTAGAGCTGGATCCCTGGCAGAGCCGCGCCGACAGCGAAGCCTACCTTGAGCAGACGGAAGAGGCGATCCGCCTCGATCGCACACAGGCCGGGGGACTTTCTATGGCAGGGATCCACAACCTGCTGCCGGCTTTGGAACGGGCCGAACGGGGGGGGATCCTGAGCGGGGAAGAGCTGGTGCAGATCGCTACAACTCTGGGGGCAGCCCGCCGCATTCGTCGTCTGATCGACGACCACGACCATCTGCCACGCTTGCAAACTTGGGTGAGCACCCTGCGCACCTACCCGGAGCTGGAGCAGGAGATCTTCCGCTGCCTGGAGGAACATGGCGAGGTGCGGGACAGCGCCAGCCCTGCCCTTGCCAATCTGCGCCAGCAGCAACGGCAACAGCGCAGCCAGATCCAGGAGCGCCTGCAACAGTTGATGAGCCAGTACCCCCAGGCGCTGCAGGACAACCTGATCGGCCAGCGGCAGGGGCGGTTTGTCCTGATGGTCAAGGCCACCCATCGGGATCTCATCCGCGGCATTGTGCATGACAGCTCTGCCAGTGGGGCCACCCTCTATGTGGAGCCCTACGCCGTGGTGGAACTGGGCAACCGCTGGCGAGAAACCCAAGTTCAGATTCAGGCGGAGGAAGAGCGGATCTTGGCCGCGCTCTCGGCTCAGGTGGCAGCCGTGGCCACCGATCTGGAGCATCTGCAGGGGGTGATGGTGGGGTTGGATGTGGCTCTGGCTCGGGGTCGCTACAGCCTCTGGCTGGAGGGCAATCGTCCCCAGTTTGTCTCGGCAGGATTGCGCCTGCGTCAGGCCAAGCACCCTCTGCTGCTCTGGCAGTCCCGCGCCGCCGCCCCTTCGGAGGGTCAAGGTTCTGCCGTTGTCCCCATCGACTTCACCCTCGCGGACTCGATTCGGGTCGTAGTCATCACCGGCCCCAACACCGGCGGCAAAACCGTTGCCCTGAAAACCCTGGGCCTGCTGGTGCTCATGGCCAAGGCGGGGATCTTCCTGCCGGCTCAGGATCCGCCCCAGCTGCCTTGGTTCGACGGGGTTTACGCCGACATTGGGGACGAGCAGTCGCTGCAACAAAATCTCTCCACCTTTTCGGGGCACATCCGCCGCATCAGCCGCATCGTGCAGGCCCTGCAGTCTGCTCCGGAGCCGGCCCTTGTCCTGTTGGATGAGGTGGGGGCGGGCACGGATCCCACCGAAGGCGCTGCCCTGGCGGCTGGGCTGTTGGAGTATCTCTCGGAAAAGGCGCTGCTCGCCCTGGCCACCACCCACTACGGCGAGTTGAAGGCCCTGAAATACCAACATCCCTGCTTTGAAAATGCCTCGGTGGAGTTTGATGAGGTCACCCTGGCCCCCACCTATCGCCTTTTGTGGGGGATCCCAGGCCGCTCCAACGCCTTGGCCATTGCCCAACGGCTGCAGTTGGATCCAGAGATTCTGCGGCGGGCCCAGCGGCACCTGCAGGGGGAAAGCCAGGTGGATAGGGTCATTGCCGGCCTGGAAGCGCAGCGGGCTCAATTGGAAGAGCGGGCGGCCCAGGTGGGATCCCTGCATCGAGAGCTGGAGAGCCTATATCAACAAATGCAACAGCGTAGCCGCCAAATCGCCGAGCGAGAAGCCCGGCTGGAGCAGAAGCAAAACCAAGAACTGCAAGCCCTGTTGGCTGCTGCCCGTCAGGAAGTGGCTGCCGCCATCCGCAAATTGCAGCAGGGAGAGGATCCCCAACGCATTACTGCCGAGCTGGCGCAAATCCAGCAGCGCTACTCTCCCCCACCGCCGCCTGTGGATATGGAGTTTGTGCCAGAGGTGGGAGATCGGGTGCGGCTGAGAGGCTTGGGGCAGACGGGAGAGGTGATCGCCATCGAAGGAGATGTATATGTAGTGCGCAGCGGCATCCTCAAATTCACAGTGCCACGGGGGCAGTTGGATCCCATTGACGAACACCAGGCCAAGCAGCGCCAACGCCCCAAAGCCCCACCTCCCTCCCCTGCAGCCACCGCTCCCCTGAACCTGCGCACCAGCCAGAACACCCTCGATCTGAGGGGGAAAACCGTTGCTGATGCTGAGGCCATTCTGGAACAGCACTTTGCCCAAGCTCCTCCCGGCCCGGTTTGGATCATCCACGGCCACGGCACAGGGCGCCTGAAAGCCGGCGTCCAGGCTTATCTCCAAAATCACCCGCGCGTTCAGCGTTTTTCAGCCGCTGATCCCGAAGACGGCGGTACTGGAGTGACCGTGGCTCATTTACAGTGAGGCTTGTACAGTGAGGCTTGCCAGTGCCAGAAGGGAGTAGGGGTGGTCGCGTTGGCATTCTCGAGTCGGAGACCGGACAAGTGCCGGGCAATGTCTCAAGCTTGACTGTGGAGCACTGCCGCTGCTGAGCTGACGGGCTGGGATCCCTTCTGTTGCCGCTGGCTTTGCCAGAGCCAGTAGCCCCGCACCAGTTGGCTATCCCCAATGAGCTTCAACATCACCGCCACCGTTGCACCTGTCCAACTGAGAGGCCCAAAGGCGGCGCCCGCTGCTGCCAACAGCGCCAACCCAGAAAGATTTAGCCCCAAGCCTTGCACCCACATCCACAAGACAGTCTCGCGCTCTGACATCTGTCAGCTCCTAGAGGAGCATGACTCTAGTCAATAATAAGCTCAACTATACTGAAAATAATGTATAATATGTTCAGTACGGATTACTACC
>NZ_JANSHM010000082.1:0-11203 GCF_047461635.1 Synechococcus sp. W55.2
CCAGGAACTTCTTGAGTTTTCTCTATCTCGTCAGTGCTCTCTTTTGGCTCAAATGAAAGATCAACACAACCTAGAAGCCCTGGCCCAGGAGACCCACAAGTTCGAGTCTCGCTACTTGGACAGCCTCATTGGCCCCTACCCAGAGCGGCGGGATCTCTACCGGGAGCGTTCCCCCATTCATCACCTGGAGGGCCTCAATTGTCCGGTTATCTTCTTCCAAGGGTTGGAAGACGCCATCGTGCCCCCCAATCAGGCAGAGAGGATGGTGGCAGCGCTGCGGGCCAAAGGGATCCCAGTGGCCTATGTGCCCTTCGAGGGAGAGCAACACGGCTTTCGCCAGGCGGCCAACATCAAACGGGCTTTGGAGGCAGAGCTTTACTTTTATGCCCAGGTTCTGGGGTTTCCGCTGGCAGAACCTCTTGAGCCGGTTCGGATCGAGAACTTGGACATCTGATGATGACTGCTCAATGGGTCGAATAGAAAGGGATCCCGTCCCATCTATGGCCCATTGTTGCTCCACAACGCTGTCGCGACAGAGCAGCCCCTCTATGATGGACTTACCAGCCAACCCGGATGGAGTCATCGATATTGCTCCGCAACACTGTCGCGACTGCTGGTAAGAGAGCTGGTCATGAGCGTCAGTAGCCCTTCCTTCCGTGAACTGCCCATCTTAGAAAGCGGCGATCGTCTCACCCGCGATGAGTTTGAACGGCGCTATCAAGCCATGCCTCAGCTCAAAAAAGCCGAGCTGATTGAGGGAATTGTTTACGTGGCATCTCCCCTCAGATATCGCCGACATGGCAGACCACACAGCCACATCATGGCCTGGCTGGGAGTTTATGAAGCAGCAACGCCGGGGGTTGAGTCGGCGGGCAATCCAACCGTTCGCCTGGACTTGGACAATGAGCCGCAGCCAGATGCCATATTGCGGATGCACGAATCTTGTGGGGGACAGTCCCGCATTAGCGAGGATGACTACATTGAGGGTGCACCGGAGCTGATTGTGGAGATTGCCGCCAGCACAGCTTCCTACGACCTGCATGATAAGCTGCGGGCCTACCGGCGCAACGGCGTGCGGGAATATCTGGTCTGGCTAACCCAAGAGCAAGCCTTTCGCTGGTATGTCTTCCAGAATGGAGAGTACGTGCAGCAACAGCCCAATGAGTTGGGCGTTTTGTACAGTCGGGTGTTTCCGGGGTTGTGGTTAGCCGTGGACGCGCTGCTGACGGGCAACATGCAGCAGGTGTTGGGTGTGCTGCAAAGGGGAATTGAGTCGGAGGAACACCAGGAGTTTGCGGCGCGGTTGGCAACCCGAGAAGCAGAGGCTGGAGCCTAGGCCATGAGTCGGAGGGACGGGTTTGCGCTCGCAAAGGCTCAGGTTAATGGCTGTGGGCCAACAGGTTGGGCTCGAAGACAGCCATCTCCAACCGAAACGGGATCCCCATGTGGGCCAGCCAGTCCTGCAGCGGATCATCGGCCAGCGCCAGGATCTGCCCTTGGGGGGAAACGTGGGCCGGACGGTGCCAGTTGCCCAGTTGATGAATCACTTGGCCCATCTGGATGGGGTTTTCAGGTTGAATCAAGAGCACCGGTTCGGGTTGGGCTCTGACCCGAATGTGTCGCTGCGCATCCGCATAGAGCAGATCCCCATCGTGAAGATGGGTGCCGCGGGGCAGCATCAGCTGGATCTCGGTGCCCCAGTCGCTCACCAGCCGTTGCCGGGATCGCTGGCGGTCGTGCCAAGTGAGGGCAACCACTTCCAAGTGGCCGGGGATCCCCTCTGACGGCTCGTCCAGCAGTTGCGTCACCGTAATGGCCGCGGGATCCTCTCCTGCAGCATGGGGATCTTCGCTCATGCCAGAGACTCCAGATATTGGCTGAGGTCTTCTTGAAGGCGAGAGAACTCCACTTCGGTGGAAAGGCGCAGCACCTTGGTTTTCAGAGTCACCAGCACCTTGGCTGCGTGGGGGCCAGCCCAGATGTTGGGGTTGCAGAACATCTCCAAGCTGAAATCTTCAGTAGGGTAACGAAACTCAACCGGCTCCTGAGGCTGCAGTCGGGAACGGATCTTGAGTCGCTCCAAGAGGATTTGCAGAGCCTTGTGCCATTGTTGTGCCGCCTCAGGCGAAAGGGAGAAACTGGCCGAGCCGGTTGCGAAGTTGAGGGCAAACTGAGGAAAATGGGTAGTCATGGAGGCCCGTACCGTTCGCGAAGCGTCCTTTGGAGGGCAGCATTGGACAACAACAGTATCTTACGTCAGCTCTTGCTAATGGGCGTGGGCACAACCACTCTGCTGGCAGAACAGTTGAGAAAGGCTGCCGACGACTTGGTGCAGAAGGGGCAGCTCAACCCAGAAGAGGCATCCAATGTCATCAACAACCTGCTCAACCAGGTGAAGGCCGAGCAGAGTAACTTTGAATCCTACGTTCAGCGGCAGGTGCGCAACGTCCTGCAGGATCTGGGCGTGCCCCGCCAATCGGAAATGGACGAGCTGCGGGGGCGGCTGGATCGGCTGGAGCGGCAGGTGCGCAATTTGGAAAATCAGGTTTACCGCCGGTAGCCGAGCTGAGCCTTCCCCTTTTGCCGGCTTTCCTTTGCCGTTGGGCAGGGTTTTGCCGAACGTTGCGATACCCTGAAGTCCTCTCTGGGAGAATTCATCAAGTTCCCATGTCAAGCGAAGTTTTGACCGTCACATTCCCATGTCAAGCGAAGTTTTGACCATCACAGGCCGAGGGATCCCCCTGCTGGGCAACGACATCGACACCGACCGAATTATTCCGGCCCGCTTTTTGAAGTGCGTCACCTTCGACGGCTTGGGCCAGCACGTGTTTGCCGACGACCGCGCCCAGGATCCCGGCCAACACCCCTTCGATCAGCCTCAGTACCAGGGAGCCCAGATCCTCGTGGTCAATGCCAATTTTGGCTGTGGCTCCAGCCGGGAGCATGCCCCCCAAGCGCTGGCCAAATGGGGGATCCGCGCCCTCATTGGCGAAAGCTTTGCCGAGATCTTCTTCGGCAACTGCTTGGCTCTAGGGATCCCTTGTGTTACGGCACCCCCGGCTGTGATTCAAGCCCTGCAGAAGGCGGTGGCGGAAAATCCCCAGCTCCAGTTGACGCTGGATCTGCCCAACAAACAGGTGCGCTGGGAGGCAAATACCGCTGCTGTGGAGATCCCCCAGGGAGCCTGGCAAATGCTGGTGCAGGGCACCTGGGACGCCACAGGACAACTGCTGGCCGCCCAAGCCCAGATTCAGCAAGTAGCCGCTTCTTTACCCTACCTGCGTTGGCAGCGAGCCCGTTGAGCCATCCTCTCCCCCCTGATACCCATACATGGCTGGGCAGTGCTGACCCAGATTTTCTGGATTTGGCGATCCGGGAGATAGAAGCTGCGGATCCAGAGGCTGCCGTGCAGCGGCTAAAGGAAGCACCTGGCTTGGTATGGGTGTGCAGCCAACGCTCATTTGCTGACCTGGCTGAGGCTTGGCAAGCTGACCCGCCCATTTTTTTACGCCACATCTGCCCCATTCACCAAGAACGGCGGCTGGCCGAGGGATCCTTAGTTGAATTGCGCCTTGATGGGGAAATGTTGGCAGCCATTGACCCCACCCTCAGCTTTTCGGTTCAAACGCGCCTGTTTGGGGAGCGGAATCTCAAGCCCTTCCAGGTCAATGAAACCTTGGCCGAACAGGTGATCGCGGCGGTGGGATCCCCCCTGCAGGTCAAAGACCCACAGCAGGTGATCTCGGTGGTGATCCTGGCTCAACCGATGGGCATTCGCGCTTGGCTGGGCCTATCCTTGGCTGCCCAGAACCTCTCCAACTGGGCCGGTGGGATCCATCGCTTTCGGCGGGATCCAGAGCAAATCAGCCGCTCCGAGTTTAAGCTGCTGGAGGCCATCCAGGTGTTTCAGATTCCCTTGGTGCCGGGGGGACAGGCTCTGGATCTGGGGGCAGCACCGGGGGGATGGTCGCGCATTTTGCGCCTATATGGCCAGCAGGTCACAGCAGTGGATCCGGGGGACTTGGACGAGCGCCTCAGCCAAGATCCGGGGATCCGCCACCATCGCCTCAGCGCCCAAGCCTACCTGGCCCGTGGCCCAGGCCGGTTTCACCTGATCCTCAACGACATGCGCATGGATGGCCCGGCTTCCGCCCACCTGATGGTGGCTTTTGCCCCCCATCTGGAGCCACAGGGGAGAGCTGTGATGACCCTGAAGTTACCTCGCCAACACCGCCTGCGGGTGCTGCGGCAAAGTTTGGAGATCTTGGGTAGTGCCTTCCCCCTGGTGAGAGCCCGCCACCTGTTTCACAATCGCAGCGAAGTCACCCTCTACTTGCAACAGGGGATCCCTGCCCCTCAATCTGCCGTTTCCACCACCTGAATCTCCCGACGGAGCACCATTTCGCGAATGGACTCCAGCAAGCCTATCTCTTCGGGGGAGATTTTGCCGTCGGCCCGGATGGCGCTGACGATTTGATCCACCTCTGTGCGGGTGAGCTTTTTGTCTTCCAGCGCTCGATCCACCAGCGCTTGCAATTGCGAAAACTCCATAAGGCTCCTCTGCGCTTGAACAGGTCTTGTCGCCTCATCTCCTCATCCAAACTACCCGCCCTGACCCAAATCTCCTGCAAGCGCAAGATTCTCTTCAGGTATCCTAAAGAAAACGTGAAACCCACCGAGAGGAAGACATCATGGCTGGCCCGGATCCCAGGAGCACTGCGCACGATTGCGCCACCCTCTGTCGAGATGGCTGTGTCTTGGGAGAGGACTGCCCCCACCGAGAGGCGGCTCGCCAAGCCGTGGCCTTTGTCATGAGCACCGACTGGGAGACCTTGATGCGGATCGCCGAATCCAAGAACCTACCCAAAAGCTCCCCTCAGGAAGAGATGGATCCCCTGCAGTTTTTGGAGAATTACCGCTTGGGCGGGTAAGCCCCAACCAGTCTCCCTAAGGACAAGGGATCCCTGCTGAGGATCCAGGGGTTTTGAGCCATACTGAGTTAGGTGGGATCCCTGGATTCTATGGTTTGGCCTTGGATCATCATCGGGTTAGTCCTCATTTCTGCCGAATTGTTTTTGCCAGAATTGGTTGCCGGCTCGGTGGGGCTGGCGGCGCTCTTGGCGGGGCTTTTGGCTTATTTGGGGCTGCCGATCTGGGTACAATTTGCCAGCTGGATTGGGGCATCGGTGGTGTTGATTATCCTCAGCCGCCGTCTGGTGCCCCATGGATCGGTTCAGGTAGAGGAATCTCGCGAGGCGCGGGCAATCACCCCCATTCCCCCAGGCGAACGGGGGCGGGTTTCTTATCTGGGTTCCACCTGGAACGCCAAGTGCAGCATTCCCAACCTGGAAATCCAAGCCGGACAGGAGCTCTACGTGGTGGAGCGACAGGGAAATACCCTCATTGTCATGCCGGCCAAGATGCTCAAGTCCTGACCTGGACAAATGTTTGTTTCCCTTGTTGCCTTGAGCGAGGGATCCCTGCTTGGGTGTGCATCAGAGGCGGGGATCTGGCATAATCACAAAAGCTAAGCCGGGATGTAGCGCAGCTTGGTAGCGCATCTGCTTTGGGAGCAGAGGGCCGCAGGTTCAAATCCTGTCATCCCGATCCTGACTGCGACGGAAATTGAGCCGTTTACGCTATTGACCGAGAGTTTCCCACCTATCCAGAGCCCCGCAGCCAAAACCCGCATCTATCGGCAGGGGTGCAGTCTTTGTCTTGAAGGCGCAAGAAGCAAACTCTTCGATTCTTCGATGCCATGAAAGAAATGGGCGGATCAGGCAGCCAAGCGGGATCCCTCGTAGCCAGGCCAAGGAGAAGCAAGCACAAAAAAGGCAGGGTTAACTTGCCCCTGCCGAGAAGATCGAGAGCTGAGAGCCTGCTCTCCCTGTCGTAATCGTTGCATCAAGGCGCGGTTCCGTTTGTCCAGTTGGCGCTTGCGTGCCGATCCCCCACGACCGCGACGGTTTCTGCCCTGATGGCGAGGAGATTCATGAGATTTCAACAGCATGGGATTTCCCTGATAAACTAAACAGTCCTGCCTGATTCTAAACGAAACCTCAGCAACTGGCCACAAGACTGGCGGCGCAAGCTGCGGCATTCATGGCTGGGGACAGACCACCTTCGTCAACTCATTCGGATGGAGAACCACTTTGGGACAACCAGTCTTTTAGCCGATGGGTAGCTCGACAATCATCCTCGTTGTAGATAAGCGAGTGCTCCAAATATCTGCGCTCCCGAGTTTCCAGCCATTGGCTATACCAATAAATGGACTGGGCGCCATTGGCATCAGGCAGACGCCACTGAAACCCCAACCAGCGGGCGATGTTTTTCAGGGAATAGCTCTCGATCGGCAGCACCACCGAGCGTTGCACCCAGGCCTGTAAATCCACAAAGCGCTGCAACAACTGCCGCAGCTGTCGGGGATCCGTGCGGTATTGCTCCCCCAGCCGTCGGCAGGTCTGCACTTCAAAGCCGTGAAAGTGGTAGATGGGAGCGTCGGGATAGCGTTGTGCCAGTTGCAAGAATTGCTCCCAAGCTTGCCTTTCTTCCGGCGGCTCGGCGGCCAGGCAACTGTGATAGCTCGCAACCTTTTTCCCCTCGGCTTGCTCCACCACCAGCAGGCCCAGCAGATAGGCGACGTTGTGGCGGGGATCCGCCTCGATATCGAAGTACAGCTCTACAGGTGTGGTGGGCAGGGTTTCCGGGGGGGATTGAATCCAGAGAGGCTGCCGGCTGAGGGTGGCACGGGCTTGCAGCTGCAGTTGCAGGGCCACGCCGGATCCCAACTTGGGAATGGCTTGCAACCTATCCAACTGAGCGTTGGCCAGGGCTTCAATCGAGTGGATCCCCGCCTCTTGCAAAAGGGGATAGCGGGATCCCGTTACGCCCGGTAGCAGGCTGAGGGGTTGGGCGGTGGCGTTCAACTGCCGACAATGCTCCCGCCAGTGGCAAAGATGACAGCGGCTGCGGGCCATAAACACCTGGGGCGGTTCCGGCTGGCTGAGGGAGTGCAGATACTCCTGCAGCAATTGCCGCACCTGTGCTCGTCGGCGGCTCAGGTGGACGGGGTGCCACTTCCCATCTTTCAGGATCAAAATGCCCCGCTTGGGAACGTTTCCCTGCAGGGATCCGAGCAACTCTGCCTGCAAAGCCAGCACCAATTCGTACTCCGGCTTGGGGCGTTTGCCGATACGAATATGAACCGGCAGGTAAGAGGATCGGGCGGCGTGGCGACTTCTGCCAACGAGAGCGGGATCCCGAATCAGCAGATCCAGGGAGCTGCTCACCCAAACTGAACGTCCCTCTGGAACAGCTTCAGGCGGCAACGCAAGAGCGGGCACCATCTCGCAGTCTTCTGGGGCAGGGATGGGATCCCTTGGAGAGGAGGAGTGAGGGACAGGTTCAGAAGCAAGCTGCAACAGCTCTGCCTCAGCAGTACAGTTGAGATCTTCCTGCGGTTGCCAAAACAGCTCTGCGGCAATCCGTCCGCCGTAGATCCGCTCCGCCCCGTCGGCCATGGCTGCCAAGAGAGCTTCATTGCCCGGCGCAACCCGTTCTCCGGGGAATCGCTCAAACACAGCGGCTGCCAGGGTTTGGCGATCCCGCCGCCATTGCTCCAGCAGGTTGTCCGGCGGCAGCTTGGCCTCTTGAGGGCCAAAGCGATCCAGGTAAGGCAAGCGTCGGCAACGAAAAAAAGCAAGCAGCTCCTCAGCCTCAACAGAACCCTGTCCTGCTGCTGCAACCTGGCACTCCAACGGTGGACAACCTCAGCTCTGCTGCCATTGTGGCACGCCCCCAGGTTGCCCTCTGATCCTTCAAGACTTGGGATCCTGAGCGGGCAGGAGATGGGCGATGATCCGCTCAATCGTCTCAGATTGGCGACGAGCTGTATCGGCTTGCTGTTGACATATCGTCTTTAACTCTCCCAGCCAGGTGTTGTGCTCCTGGGATATCAGCACCTGTTGTTGAACAACAGCTTTCAAATGGGTTAGGTCATCCTTGACGAAGCTGACGGTCTCGGCCAGGGTCAACACAGCCCCAACCAGGCGATCCAGCCGGAAGTCAATTTGGTCGAATCGGTCTTTGCTCTGCATTTTCCTTACATTGGTTAGTAGAGGTTATCGGTGGGCGCTGAAGGGAAGTCACTTCACCAAGAAAAAGCCCCAAGCCGAACAGTCAGCCCGCTCAAGCTTGTGTCTTTATTGTTACCCATACGTACAGATACAGCACTAGCTATTTAGTGCGACTTCCCCTATCTGCTGTACGATCACGCCCTGCCCTGCGGACGTAACTCACCCTTCAGGTGCAATGTATACTATTTTGCAGAGCTTGGAGAAAAACCACAGGGAACGAGATCACAGCCACGGAAGACTTGAAGGGATAGCATAAACTACTGCCAAGGGCAGGGATCCCTGATAAGACCTGCAGCTTGCTGACACGGCTGGCGTATGCTGGAGAATAAAGATTTCTTTACACTTTACCGGAGCGGACTGTGACAGCTCTTTCGACGGCCCCAACCTTGCCCCAAACCAAGACGGTGGCGGTGGAAATGCAGGGGGTGTGGAAACGCTTTGGGCAGCAGGTTGCCGTTCAGGATTTGAGCCTGCAGATCCCGCAGGGGGAAGTGTTTGCCCTGTTGGGGCCCAACGGAGCCGGGAAATCCACCACCATTCGCATGCTCACCAGCCTTACCCGACCCAGCCAGGGATCCATCCGGGTGGGGGGCTACGATGTGGTGCGGGATCCCGTGTCGGTGCGGCGGCAGATTGGGGTAGTGTTGCAGCCCATCACCCTAGAGGCAGAGCTGACCGTTTGGGAAAGCCTGGAGTTTCATGCCCGCATGCACCACATTTCCAACCCAGAGCGGCAACGGCGCATCGATGAATGGCTGGAGTATGTGCGGCTGGCGGATCGCCGGCAAGACAAAGTGAAAACCCTCTCAGGGGGAATGAAACGACGCTTGCAGGTGGCCAGGGCGTTACTGCATCGCCCCCAGATTTTGTTTTTGGACGAGCCCACCGTCGGGTTGGATCCCCAGGCGCGGCGGCTGTTGTGGGAGATCTTGCGGGATCTCAATCGGCAGGGCATGACCTTGCTGATTACCACCCACTACATGGAGGAGGCAGAAGAGCTGTGCGACCGCATCGGCATCATGGATGGGGGAAGGTTAATCGAGTTGGGCAGCACCGAGCAACTGCGGGCCAAGTATGGAGAGGCCCTGCTGGTGCGATCCTGTCCTGGCCGGGAGGTGGAGTACACCTTTTTCCCCAGCTTGGCGGAAGCTCAGCGGCAGTTGGAAGCTGAACCTGACAAAACCGGCCTCATGGTGCGCCCGGCCAACTTAGAAGACATTTTTGTGCGTTTGACAGGCCGCCGCTTGGATTAACGGGCCCTCACCCCTGGCCCCTCTCCCAACGTGAAGAGGGGAGAGTTATTTGGGGGTTAAGGTTTTTCCTCTCCCCATCCCTCCTTCGGAGCGGGGGGCTCAAACTTGTAGCCAACTCCACGCACGGTGCGGATCAACTCCGGTTGGCTGGTATCAGTCTCTAGTTTCTTGCGAATTTGGCCGATGTGGACATCGACCACCCGTTCATCTCCCTCGTGGTTAAAATCCCACACCTCTTGAATCAGCTCAGCCCGTCGCCAAACCCGCCCCGGATGTCGAGCCATAGCATAGAGCAAATCGAACTCCAGTGCTGTTAAGTTGATCAGGCGCTGCTCGCGGATGACTGCTCGGGTTTCCGGGTCGATTACCAAAGAGGCAAAGGTCAAGACCGGTGCGCTGGCAACTTCGGTCTTCATGCGTTGCCGCCGCAGAATGGCTTGCACTCGCGCCTGTAACTCCGGCAGGCTGAAGGGCTTGGTCAGGTAGTCATCTGCCCCCAACTGGAATCCGTGCAACTTATCAGCAGGGCTGACGCGGCTGGTCAACATCAACACGTACACGCCGGTCTCTTTTTGCATTTGCTGGCAGAGATCGTAGCCGCTCACATCCGGCAAGTTCAGATCCAAAATTACCAAGGCCGGCTGAAAAGCGCGCAACTGCTGTAAGCCCTCGGCCCCCGTCATCGCCACCTCAACCGAATACCCCTGCCGCTGCAAGTACCGCTGCAGTAGAGCACAAATGCTGGGATCATCATCGATGATGAGGATGCGTGACATGGCAGCTTGGCACTCTCGAAGTCAGCAGGAGACAAGGTTGCAGGGCGTTGGGGTGCGGGGATCCCTTCGGCAGTCCATAGGCAACCATCACATAGAGGCAATAGGCCCTCAGCTCGCCAGGTGGGAGGGGAAAAAGAGCCTTATCAACAGGGCAGGCTTGACCCCAACCTCGGCTGGAAAGGGCAACAAACGCAGGTGATTCATGAGTTATTGAACACCTAAATCTTATTTCAAGTCTTTACGTGTGGGGTCGCGCAGGGAGTTTATCCTTGCCGAGGCCGCCCTCCTGTGCGTAAATCAACGGAGGCTTATCCAAGAATCTTGGGCATTATCTTAGTAAACTACCCGGCTCCGACCGCTAAGCGGTACGGAGCGGGCTTTCAGTAGCCCTGAGCCTGTTCTGCTCTACCAGAGAACAAAACAAGCCCGGACCTCTAGGCTGGTTTACGACAGCCCCCAAGAGCGCAATCACATTCGCACCATTCAAATCCGCATCCCCTTCCCATCCACAGTGCCCACACTTGAACGACTTGCCACTGCGGTAGGATTGCGCAGGATCGGGATGGATGTGTAAACACTTGTGACAGGTCTGCGACGTGTAGGCAGGCGGCACAAGAACCAGAGAAACCCCTGCAACTCTCGCCTTGTACTCCAGAAACTGGCGTAGCTGGTAGAACGCCCAACTGTTGGCCCTGCGCCTTTCGGTTTTGCTGCGGGGTTGTTGATTGACCCTTTCCCGGATCCCTGTCAGGTCTTCCAGGGCAATAGCGCTGTTGGTAGCCTTTGCCCTAGAGACAATAGCTTTGGAGATGCGATGATTGACCCACGTTTGAAAGCGCCTCTCCTTGCCAGACAGCCGTTGCAACAGTTCTCTGCACCTGCGCCGCGAACTGCGTGTGCCCTTACTGGCTTTGCGTTGGAGTGCCGCCCTCAACCGGGAGTAGTGGTCTCGGACTCTGTTCAACTGCTGTCCATTCCAGTTCTTCCCCTCTGAGGTATGAGCGATATCTATCCTTCCCAAATCCACCCCGATCACCTT
>NZ_JANSHM010000083.1:0-10889 GCF_047461635.1 Synechococcus sp. W55.2
GTTTGGAAACAAACAGAATGCTATCGCTGCATAGTTGAACAGTGATGTTCAGCAGTGTTCAGCGTAAATGTATCAGTTTGGAATAGTCACCACCTCTAGCTCGGAAGTCCATCGTTGCCTTTCACCAGCCCTGCCCGAACGGCATCCAAGAACTGGCGGGCAGTGCGACCGGAAAAGCCGTTTTGCTGTTGGGCCCAGATTAAGGCCTGGCGGCGCAGGGCATCCAGAGATTGGGTGAAACCCAGCCGCTGGGCCAAGTGTTCTACGGTTGCCAGGTAATCTCCCTGGGTGAAGGGGGTGAAGGTGAGGGTGAGGCCGAAGCGATCCCGCAGCGACAGCTTTTCCTGGACCGTATCCCAGGCGTGGACTTCTTGATCTTGGGGATTGGGACGGTCGCCAAAAAACTCGCGGATGAGATGGCGGCGGTTGCTGGTGGCATAAAGGCGCACGTTGGGGGGCGGCGCAACGAGATCCCCCTCCAGGAGCACCTTGAGCTGCTTGAACTCGGTTTCCTCTGCCTCAAAGGAGAGATCGTCCACAAACAAGATGAAAGGCAACACCTGCGCCCGCAGCTCTGCCAAAATTTCCGGCAACTGAATCAAGTCTGTTCGCCTCAGCTCCAATAGGCGCAGCCCCTGCAGGCCGTAGCGGCGCAACAAGGCCTTCACCAGGGAAGACTTGCCCGTACCCCGCGCCCCGTAGAGCAACACATGCAAAGCCGGATCCCCCCGCAGCAGGGCTTCGGTGTTGGCCGCCAACTGCTGTTTCTGCCGTTCGTAGCCGTAGATCTCCTCCCAGTCAGACAGATCGGGAGCAGGGATCCCTTCTAGCCCTGCTGGCCCCCAGCGAAAGGCCCAGTAGCGACCACAGAGCCCTACCCCCCTTTGGCGGTAGTGGGCAATTAAGTCCTCCAGGCTCAGGCCCCAATCGGCAAAAGAGCGGGGATCCCAGCCAGCGCTATCGGTTTCCCCATCGGGCCAGGGGATCCCCAACCCCAACGCCTGCATCTGCTCGGCAATGGTCTCCTGACTGTCCGCTAGGGTTTGCAGACAGCGCAGGTCGTGGCGGGCAGCCTGCATAAGAGGCTCTGGGATCCCTTGGGGCTGCAGCGCCGCGCGGGAAAAGGGGTTATCGGCCCAGCGGATCTCCCGGATCAGCCATTGCCGCCAGCTCAGGCCCTGCCGGGCCAAAAGCTCAAACCAGCGCCCGTAGGCCGCCCAGCACGGCAGGGGATCCCCACTCATCAACTGCTGGATTAGCTCCTGCCAGGCTAGGGCTAGGGGGTGGGTGCAGATGTCCCGGAATACCAGCAGCTTGGCCGCTGCTTCTGCTGCTTCTTGGAGGGGGGTCATCGCTTGAAGCCGCTCTAACTTGGCGTTGCTTATCCGCTCCCTAGGGGAGGAGACTGGGGGTAGTTGCGTTAACAACACGGAGCGCTTGAGTTACCTGGCATTGTCCCGCCGGCCCAGTTCATAGAGGCCTCCGCCGACGCAGGCGATCAGGCCGCAGGAGACGGCCCAGCTTTTGCCCAAGGAGATCTCCGTCAGGGCTACCACCAAGCCTGCTGCCAGCAAAAAGGGAAGGGTGCTCAGCAAGGAAGCCAAAGCTCCACTGGGATCCCATAGCAATTGCTTTTCCCAGCTCTCCTGCAGCTTTTGATGCAGCGGCGAAAACCCCCACATTAGCCCTAAGCCCCACAGAGCCGTGGCGGCCCATAAAGAGGGGCGAAGCATCTCCCAGCCCACAAGTCCAACCCCAACGGGATCCACCGGTCAACTCCCAACCCTGCCTTTCTAGGCTAGCGGGATTGGGCCCAATCGGTGGCGGTAATGGTGGTGCCAGGAAATTGAATGGGGTTGCCCAAGCTCTGGATTTGGGCCTGGAGAGCTGGCAACAGCCGCAAATCCAAAAGCGGCTCCTCCACGATCTCTGCCGGGATCAGATCCCGTTCTAGGGCAAAGTGGGCCGTGTGGCCGGCGGCGGTGCCAATGGCCCATTCCACCGGATGCACCCGGTAGGAGGCACTGGCAATGCGGCTGGTGGCGATATTTTTGTTGCCGGCTAGCAGATTGTCAATGCGCTGGGGGATCAGAGCCCGCAGGGGGATCTGGTAAGGGTAGCTGGGGGCCTGCGCGTCTTTGTTGTTGCTGGGGGGCAGCGAAAAATCCGGCAGCAGGCAATCGTGAAAGTCGATGGGGTACTGGCCCACCCCCACCGAGTCGTAGAAGATGAAGGGCCGCCCGCGGTTTAGCTCCGATTCCCGTGTGGTGATGTCCGACTCGTAGATGGTAAATCCTTCTGGGTAGGAGAGGCTGGGCCGACCAATGATGCGCCGCGACTCGCGGATATAAGGGTACTTGGAGAGGCCGCTGGCAGTTCCCATGGGGGTATTGGGCCCCCGTAGGTAGGCATAGCGCAAGTAGAAGTCTTTTTGAAAGTTGGGATCCTCCTGTTGCAGGAGAAAATCCGTCCTTCCCGCCACCAGCCAGTAGAAAAAGCCCTTAGCATGCTGCTCAGCTCGCCGCAGGGCTTCCACCCGCAGGCCCCCCATCCAGCCGCCCGGCTGCAGTTGGCCTGAGGCCTGCAGTTGCTCGTGGGTAAGGATGAGGTTCATCTCCGGGCCGGTGATGCGCCAGTCGTTGCCCCAGGTCCAGTTCTGCATGGATTGATCCCCCACCCGGATGGCCTCTTCCCCAAAGCCAAACACCTGTCCCCGGATGCGGCGGTAGGTAAAGACCAGGCCAAAGTTAAAGCGCGGCTGTTCAAAGCTGTAGTAGGGACCGTGCAGTGGGTCATTGTAGAACTCGGGCTTGATGGGGACTTGGGGCACAGCAGAGCGCTCCAGGACAAAGGTGTAGGTGAAGCCCTGGGTACAGTAGGGATCCACATAGGGCTTGGAGCTGGGTTCCCAGCGGCTTTGGCCATCGGTTCCCAGGCGGTAGGGCACCCGCGCCAAGGGCAGCAGCTCGCCGGTTTCAGTAGCGTCGATCACCACCCAGGGCAGGGTTTTGTCTTGGCGTTCTGGCGGCGGCTCAAAGCGCAGGATCTCCTTGTCCCAGTCCTCGGTGGGTTCTAGACGATAAAAATCGAGAAAGTAGCTGGAGAGATCCCCTCGATTCTCTGGCTGGACGCCGGCGTGTTTGGGGATGTTGCGGATGGCCTGCACGCTGCGGATCTGAGAGTCTTTGATCTCCAAATCCTTCACTACCGTCTCGGTGAACAGCCGCAACTGCCCCGACTGCAGATAGGGATCCAACATCTCCCGGATCACCTGATGGCCCACCTGAGGGGAAAAGCAGAGCACGCTCACCCAGCATTTGCCCGGATTGGGATCCCCGCCGTATTTTTCCCGTACCCGCCGGCGAAACTCGCTGTAGCCCCTGGGGAAGATGTCGTTTTCTCGTTGCAGGGGTCGCTCGTCCAAAGCGGAGACTCCCTGGGCGCTCACCTGCCCCCCGATCCAATCGGTGATCTCCGTCATGCACACCTGCCGGCCCAGTTGCAGCGCGTCATAGGCCGCCGCCACCCCCCCCAGCCCACCCCCCGCGATGAAAATCTCACAGGGGATCCGGGTTTCCGGCAGAGGCGCCGTCGAGGGTTGGGCCAGGCCCGCTCCCGCCCCGAGGATCCCTACTCCCAAAGCCACACCGCTCCACCCCAGAAGGTTGACCTGAAGTTTCATCGAATGACCTCTCCACACCCACGCTACAGCTTGGCCTTTTGGACTTTCCCGCAACCTCTATCATGGGAGAAAGCCTTGGGGATGCTCATGCCGGATTCCACCTTTGTCATCACCACCCCCATCTACTACGTCAACGCCGCTCCCCACATCGGCAGCGCCTACACCACCCTGGTGGCGGATGCCATTGCCCGTTACCATCGCCTGCGGGGCAAGGATGTGCTGATGGTGACGGGAACCGACGAGCACGGCCAGAAGATCCAGCGTACCGCCGAAGAACGGGGCGTTCCGCCGCAGCAGCACTGTGATGAGTTTTCTGCCGAGTTTGCGAAACTGTGGCACCTACTCCACATCCGCCACGACCGCTTCATCCGCACCACGGATCCCCGCCACAAGGCCATTGTGCGGGAGTTTTTTCAGCGGGTCTGGGATCAGGGAGATATTTTCATTGGCCGGCAGCAGGGTTGGTACTGTGTGGCCTGCGAAGAGTTCAAAGACGAGGCCGAGCTGCTGGAGGGAGGATTTTGCCCCCTGCACCCCACCAAGAAGGTGGAGTGGAAAGACGAGGAAAACTACTTCTTTCGCCTCTCCCGCTACCAAGAAAAGCTGGAGGCCCTGTATGCGGAGCACCCGGAGTTTATCCAGCCGGAAAGCCGCCGCAATGAGGTGATTAACTTTGTCAAGCAGGGCCTGCGGGATTTTTCCATTTCTCGCCCCAGCGTCTCCTGGGGGATCCCCTTCCCGGCAGATCCCGGCCAAACCCTTTATGTTTGGTTTGATGCCCTCATCAACTACATCAGTGCTGCTTTGGATCCTGACGACGAGCCCACCTTGGCAAATGCCCTACGCCGCTACTGGCCTGCGGATGTCCACCTGGTGGGCAAGGATATTGTCCGCTTCCACGCCATTTACTGGCCGGCCATGCTCATGTCCGCCGGTCTGCCCCTGCCCAAGCAGGTGTTTGGCCACGGCTTTCTCACCAAAGATGGCCTCAAGATGAGCAAAAGCTTGGGGAACACGGTGGATCCCTTTGAGCTGGTGCAGCAATACGGCGCCGATGCCGTGCGCTACTACTTCCTGACGGAAATCGAGCTGGGCAAGGATGGCGATTTCAGCGAGGGCCGCTTCGTTGACGTGCTCAACGCCGATCTGGCCAACGACCTGGGCAACTTGCTCAACCGCACCCTCACCATGCTCAAGAAATATCAACCGGACTACCGCGTTCCCGCAGTTGGGATCCCTGCAGATCACCCCCTCAAAACCCTGGCCGAGCGCCTTGCCCCGGCAGTGGCCGACGCCTACGAGCGGCTGGATCCCAGCTCTGCTGCCCGCAAAGCCCTCAGCTTGGCCCAGGCCAGCAACAAATACCTAGATGAGCAGGCCCCTTGGACGCTGCACAAACAAGGGCAGGGGGAACGGGTGGCCCAGATCCTCTATGCCGTTCTGGAAAGCGTGCGCTGGGTGGCAGTGCTGCTCTCGCCCCTCATTCCCGCTCTCAGCCTCAAGATCCTGCAGCAGCTGGGGTTCTCCCTCGCCGACACCCTGCAACTGCGCTGGGATCCCGATGCGACTTGGGGCCAGCTTCCCCCCGGGCAAGAGCCCCAGCCTCCTACGCCTGTCTTTCAGAAGATCCTGAGGAACGCCTAGGGATTGGCGATGTCCGGTCGGGAAGATTGGGCAGCGGCTTGGGATCCCTCTGGTGTGGCTCCGCCGGCAAAAGGGCGGTCACCTCCCAGGGGAAGTGTTGATGAAGCAGCGGAGAAAGAACGGTTGGATGGGTCGGATGGGCGCAGCCGCGGGTTGTGAATCACGCCAGTGGTGGTGGGCACTTCGCCGGACAGCGTCTGCCAGGCTGCCCGTACCCCTGCCCAAAAGCTGCGGATATTGACTTGGGCGCCCTGGGCTTGGGTGCGTGCTCCTTCGATGGAGCGGTTGACCTGCTTCACCACTTGCCCAGCCCCTTTCACCCCTTCGTCGAGGCTGTCGGCAATCTCGCTCACTTCCAGGCTGGTCAGGCGCAGGGCCTCCAGCGTGGGCGGCAATTCCCGCAGCAGCGTGTCGAAAAAGCGCTCCACGCTCTGGGCAGCTCGACCCAGTTGAATGACGGCAGGTAGTAGGGTCAGGATCACTGCCAAAATGCCCACTGCTACCAGGCCTACCGAGAGGCCGAGCCAAAAGACTGGGTCGTTCATCCCGCCGCCTCCTCCCCATCCCGAGCTTCTAGGTCAGCTTCTTCCCCGCCAAAGGGACGCGAGTTCTGGGCTTGGAGCAGCTCCCTTCGCTTCTGCAACATGGCTTCTTTGCCCACCGCCACTGCCTGCTGCAGCCGCAGCAGAGCCTCATCCAGACTTTTTTGGGCGGAGTCGAGCAGCTTTTCCGATTGGTACTGCAGGCTGCTGGTCACATCTTCTGCCACCTCTGGCAGGGCCTCTGCCGATTTCTTCAGCAGTCGCCGCGTCTCCCGTCCGCTGCGGGGAGCCAAGAGCAGGCCAATGGCGGTGCCCACAGCAGTTCCCAGCAACAGCCCACCAATAAACGCGCCAGTCCGGTTTTCAGCCATGCTTTGCCAGAGTTGAGTTGGATACGGGTGGCCCCGAAACTAGACTACCTCAAGATCTCTCTAGATCTCTGGGCTCTCTGCTTTCGCCGACCGCCCCTAGAGAATCCGCAGGGGATCCACATCTATGCTGACGCGGATCCCTTGGGGGGGATGGCCAATGGCGGCCTGGATCTGCGCAGCCAGCTTCGGGCGATCCCAACCTTGGTCGGGAAGCTGCTTCAACAGGATCTGCCAGCGGTAGCGTCCGGCAACCCGCTCCACCTGGGCCGGCCCCGGCCCCAACACCTCTGCCGGGATCCCCTGTAGGCGTTCGGCCACCCGATGGCAATAACACTCCAGGGCTTCCAGGCGGGTGCTGCTCAAGCGGATCAAAATCAAAGCTCGATGGGGAGGATAGCCCCCCTCTCGCCGTTGTTGCAGTTCTGCCTGCAAGAAGCCCTCGTAATTTTGGGCCAGTACCGCCCTCAAAATCGGGTGCTCCGGCAGATAGGTCTGGATAATCGCCTGTCCTGGCAGGGATCCCCGGCCCGAGCGCCCTGCCACCTGGGTGAGCAGTTGAAAGCTGCGCTCGCCGGCGCGATAGTCGGCTTGGTGCAACAGCCCATCGGCGGCCATCACGCCCACCAAGGTTACCTGGGGTATGTCCAACCCTTTGGTGAGCATTTGCGTGCCCACCAGCACCTGGGCCTTGCCGCTGCGAAACTGCTCCAGCAAATCGCGATGGGATCCCTTGCGGCGGGTGGCGTCGCTGTCGTAGCGCAAAATTGAGAGCTGGGGCCAATGCTGGTGCAGCACTTCCACCACTTTTTGGGTGCCGGTGCCGAAGTGCTTCAGGTAGGGGGATCCACAGGCGGGGCAGCGCTGCGGATGGGGTTGGCGGGCGCCGCAGTAGTGGCAGCGCAGTTCCTGCCCGCCGAGATGGGCCAGATGAAAGGTGAGAGAAACATCACAATGCTCGCAGGTGAGGACAAACCCGCAGCTACGGCACAAGACGAAGGTGCTGTGGCCGCGGCGGGGGATAAAGAGAATGGCCTGTTCCCCTCTGTCCAGCGTCTGCTGCAGGGCCTGGTGTAGACGGCGGCTGAGGATGCTGCGGTTGCCGGCTTGGAGCTCCTGGCGCATGTCCACCAGCTCCAGTTGGGGCAGGGTGGCCGGGATCCCAGCTTGGGGGATGCGCTGCGGCAGGGCCAGCCGGATCCACCGCTGCGGATCCTGCAGATGGGCGGCATAGGTTTCCACCGCTGGGGTTGCACTGCCCAGGACCAGGGGACAACCGGCCAGTTCGGCCCGCCACTCGGCCACCTGACGGGCGTGGTAGCAGGGCTGGGGCTGATCCTGCTTGAAGCTGTCGTCGTGCTCTTCGTCCAAGACGATCAAGCCCAGCTTGGACAAGGGGGCAAACACCGCCGAGCGGGTGCCGATCACCACTTGGGGGGTGGAGGACAGCATCTGCCGCCAGGTGTCGTAGCGCTCGCCTTCCGAGAGGCCGCTGTGGTAGGCCCACACCTGGGATCCCAGCCGCGCCCGAAACCGATCCATCAGTTGCGGGGTAAGGCCGATCTCGGGCACCAGCACCAGCGCCGACCGTCCTTGCTGCAGCACCTGGGCGATCACCTGCAGGTACACTTCCGTTTTCCCAGAACCGGTGACCCCGTGCAGTAAAAACCGCTGGAACCGGCCCAAAGCTTGCCGGATCGCCTCTACCGCCTGGGCCTGGGCGGCCGTCAAGGGCCTGGGCGGATCCCGCCACCCCGGCAGGCTGGCATCTCCCAGCCGCAGCAGTGGGCGCTCGTAGAGGTGGACACGGCCTTTGCGGGCCAACCCCTGCAGAACCGCTCGGCTCACTCCTGCCAGGCGCTCCCACTCGGCGAGCAGCAGCTCTCCCCCCTTCTGCTTGAGGATCTGCAGCGCCTTCTGCTGAGGGAGGCTCAGCCCCTCTGGGGAGTCGTCGGCCAGACTGGCGGCCAGCTGGGTTTTCACCCTGCCCCCCTGTTGCTCCTGCCAAAAGCTCTCCACCCAACCCCGTCGCTGCAGTTCCCGCAGGGCGAGGGCGGCAGTGGGCACCTGCTGTTGCACATAGCGCCAAGACAGCTCTCCCCCTTTGGCCTGAAGCAGCTGCAGCAGGGTTTGGGCAGCCGGCGAACATTCCTCCCCTTCGGCAGGGAGCCTGAGCAAGCGGACACGCTGCTGAGAACGGCTGAGCAAGCCGGGGGGCAATACCGTGCGCACCACCTGGGCCAGAGGGGTGAGGTAATAGTCGGCCACCCGCTGCAACAGGGGCCAGAATTCTTTGGGCAGGATCCCTTTGGCCACCACCGCCTCGATCTCCCGCACCGACTGCGGATCCACCCCTGCCGGCAGCTCGGAGCGCCAACCCAAGGCCACTGCCCCCGCCATTTGCTGACCAAAGGGTACGCTGAGCAGGTCGCCCGCTTCTGGCGCGGATCCCTCTGGCACACGATAGGTAAAGCAACCCCCCAAATGGGGATGATCCACCCACACTTCCAGCCAGCGGGGAGGAACAGGCTGCAACACGGGATCCCTCACGGACGGGGCAGAAACCTCGGCAGATCGACCGCCCGCTTGCTTGCCCGAGACGGTAGAGGTTGGGCCAGGGGCTGAATTGTAGGCTTGGCAGCAGGGGTTGGAGACAGAGCCTGGCCAAGGGACTCTGTTCGCGTGAGGGCGCTGGAGGTATCGGCCCGAGGTGGGACATCCAAGCCTTTGCGTTCCAAAGCCGCCTTCAAGCTCAGCACATGCATCTGCTGCTGCTCGTATTTTTCTCGGAGAGAGCGGTTTTCTTCCCACAGGGCAGCACGCTCCCCTTGCAGGGCTTTGATCTGCTCTGCTTGCTTCTCCAGTTGCGTGGACAAGGTTGCAATTTCTTCTTGCAGATGGAGAATGGTTGCCTGCGCAGAGCGCAACTGTGGCTGCCAGTCGGGTTGGGCGGCCAACTGCTCCAAGGCAGCCTGCAACTGCCGCTCCATGGCGGAGAGATGCTGCTGGGCTTGGGCGTACTGTTCCTGCAGATGGCGGTGCTCTTGCTGCCAACGGGTAACTTCCGCCTGGGCTTGAGAGAGGGCCACTTGCAGCGCTTCGGCCTGGGCCTGCCACTGCTGTTGAAGCTGTTGCTGCGCCAGGGATCCCTGGCGCAGATGCTCCTGCTGAGCTTGCAAAGCCGCCAATTGAGCTTGGGCTTCGGCCAGGGCTGCTTCTAGCTCTTGCCGTTGTTCCCGCCAGCGCTGCTCGGCCTCGGCTTCCGTCTCGGCATAGCCTGCCAAACGGGCCTCGAGGTGTTCCCGTTGCTCCTGCCAGGCTGCCTGTTGGTCGCTGTACAAAGCCCGCAGGCTGCTCAGCTCCGCCTGAGTTTCGGCAATTTGAGTGCGGGCCAGAGAAAGCTCTGCCTTAAAGCGTTGCAGCATTTCCACCCGCTTTTCCGCCACATCCTGGGCTTCCAGCAGAGAGGCCTGCAGCTCCTGCTGGCGCTGTTCCCATTGACGGCGCTCCTGAGCGTGGGCCAAGCGTAGCTGCTCAATCTGCTCCTGCAGGGCCTCGATATCCTGCCGCTGCCGTTCATTTAAGCGTTGCCGAGCAGCAAGCTGAGCTTCCTGATCCGAGATCTGGACTTTCTGAGCCGCCAAAGTCTGCTGCAACTGTTGCAAGAGATGCTCCCGCTCCTGCAGCGCCTTCTCTTGTTCGGCCACCTTCTGGTGCAAAGCCTGCAGTTGTTCCTGAAGAACTCGCCGCTCTTGGAGCTCGGCTTCGGCTTTGAGCAGACGGCTCTCCAAGGGCTGTTGCTGCCTCAGGGCTAAATGGCGCTCTGTGCTGGGATCCGGTTCGGATGCTGAACAGCCCGCATGAGTCTCTGAAAGGATGGGATCCGAGTCACCTGAAGAAGGAGCACGCATAGATTGTAAGGAGAGATGAAGAAGCGGGAGCAAATGATAAAGTTCCCTGCAGTATAGAGAGATTTTTGGGCGGGTTCAAGCCAGAAGGGTGATCTTGTAAAATCTCCTGCTGCTCCGCACGGCGCGGAGTACTATCGGCCTGTTTTGGCCGCGCTCTTGCTTCTGAGGTTCCCAAATCCCCGGACTGGGCAGAAGGGCTTGGCTTACTTTTTTTCGGCCGCGAGGCCCGATCCCGACCGGAAGAGGTCTCCCCTTGCTTGGGCGTGCTCTGAGAGTCTGCCACCTTGCCCCCTTTCATCGCCCACAACACCCACCCCCGCCATCACGGACAGATGGCCCCACCATTCTAAACTGAGTCTAAATCTAAATCGACTCGGTCTCAATCCAAGCGTCTCTGCTGAGGGTAGAGGAGTCCCGCCCGTGCTCGGAGCTCCTGGCAGACGCAGGTCGGCCTCATCGTTGCAGGGGCAAATGCGAGGACTCGCTTCCACTGGCCCGAACAGGGCAGCCAGCGAGCCTGCGGAAAACCGTCTTATCTTTGTCCTTCATTTTGCGATACTGCTAGGGGTGATGTTGAGAATGACCGCACGATGGCGATGCAAAATGGAGCCAGGGATCCGCTTCAACTTCCTCAACAGCAGACGGGCTCGGCGGGATCCCAGTTGAACCTTGCCTGTTCTGCCCCCTGTGGCCTACTGTTGAGCCTGCTCTGGGCTGTCCCTGCTCTTGCTCAGCCAGAAGC
>NZ_JANSHM010000084.1:0-10664 GCF_047461635.1 Synechococcus sp. W55.2
TGCAGCTTGACCGCGTTGACGATCTTCTCCGGCGTGTTCTGGTTGACCCAGTTCAATGCCTGTACAAAGGCATCCATCGTCGCGTCCAATTTGGCGGCTTGCGACGGGGACACCTTGAGCTTGCAGGATATGGTCAGGACTTGGCTCATAAGTTCATTGTACTTCATCAAAGCGCATTCCTCCCGACACCGACCCTACGGGTACAGTGCGGGGCTCCTGCGATTTCTAGCTGAGAGTATTCCCCCTTTACAAAGCTCGTCGCTCTATAGTAAGTCTTCCGTTGAGAAATTTCAACTCGAAGCTTGCTTAAAAATGTTAGGATTTGATTATTTATAGGGTAAGTGAAACCAAATGCATTAGAGGAAGCTTATTGAGCTTTCTCATCTTTGACATCAGTATAAATACTGAAACTGGGATCCGGTAAGTCTTTTTTTTTCCCTTCTGCCCGCGGCGGCTCTGGACGGGCCACGGCTCAGACCCTTATTTTGGCTCGTTTGCAGGAGCTAGAGTAGCTGACGCAGGCGTGGTGAAAATGTAGCGAACTGAACCAACGGGAAGCTGGTTTGGGGATCGGATCCCTGTAGCTTTCGAGAGATGGGATCTAGAAGTTATGCTGGGGTTACCTCTTTTACCTTGAGACTATCGACCTCCAAGATCGGTGGATCGGGATCCCTTTCTCTCCGCTTAGTTTGACCTATGCCTAAGGCCCCCCTCCCTCCCAACGAAGAGCAGCGGCTGGCTGCCCTGCGGCAGTATCAGATTTTGGACACCGCTCCTGAGAACAGCTTTGACGAACTCGTGCGGCTGGCTGCCCACATCTGCGGCACGCCCATTGCTCTGGTCAGCCTTATCGACGAACACCGCCAGTGGTTTAAAGCCAAATTCGGCGTCGATGTGCAGGAGACCCCACGGGATGTGGCCTTCTGCGCCCACGCCATCTTGTCTCCCCAAGAGCCGCTGGTGGTGCCCGATGCCACTCAGGATCCGCGCTTTGCCGACAACCCGCTTGTTACGCAAGAGCCCCACATTCGCTTTTACGCTGGCATTCCCTTGGTAACTCCAGAAGGGCAGGCCCTGGGCACGCTTTGCGTTGTCGATTATCAGCCTCGGCACCTGACCCCAGAACAACTGGAGCAATTACAAGCCCTGGCCCATCAGGTGGTGGCCCAACTGGAGCTGCGCCGTACTTTGAGGGAACTGGCTCAGACGCCTCTGCTGCCTAAGTCGGGGGATACTAAACCTGCCCGCAAAAACCGCTTTCTCCTCAAAGTTACCGCCGGTTTTGGCCTGGCTGCCCTGATCTTGGCAGGGATCGCCTACTCCGCCCACCGCGCTGCTTCCCGTCTGCCCCAGATCAACAGGGAGGTAACCCAGTTTCTAGAAAAGCACGAGGTTCTAGAGAAGCTGCTAAGAGAAGTGCAGGCCGCAGAAGTCCACAAGCGCAGCTATCTCCTTACAGGCAATGCGAGCTTCTTACGGAGCTATCAGACAAGCACCGATTCGCTGTTTGCTCTTCTGGATCGGCTACAGGAATTTGCGGCCTTGGATCCCGTGCAGCAAGAGCACCTGAGCCGGCTAGAGCTGCTGCTGGCGCCGTGGCTGAAACTCAACCATGATTTGATTGAGCTGAGGAAGCAAGGGGAGCTATCTGCGGTTCAAGAAGCGCTGCAAAGTCAGGAAGAGGAAAAATTGAGGCAGCGGATTGTCGACGTGGTAGCGTCGCTAGGAGAGGAAGATCACCGCCGGCTGCAGCAAAGTAGCGATCAGTTTCAGATAGCCTGGAGCCGCACCAATGCCATCCTGCTAGCGGGTCTAACGTTTATCTACTGCATCTTGGCTGCTGTTTACTCCCTCATTCGCCGAGAAAGTGCCGAGCGGGAAAAGGCAGAGCGATCCCTCAAGCAAGAGCGAGATTTTACCAACGCAGTTATCGATACAGCAGGGGCGTTGGTAGTGGTCCTGGATCCGGAAGGGCGCATCCTGCGCTTTAACCGGGCCGCCGAGCAACTCTCTGGCTACTCGCTGGCGGAAGTCAGGGGCCGGCTACTGTGGGAGGTGGGTTTGATCCCACCGGAGGACGTGCCCAGTGTAAAGCAAGCTTTTGAACAGCTCAAGGGCAATCATTCCCTCTTTTTGAATCGCCATGAGAACTTTTGGCGCACCAAGCAAGGGGCACTGCGGCTGATTGCCTGGACCAATACCGCCTTAATCGGTGCCAACGGTGAGGCAGAGTTTCTCATGAGCACTGGCATCGACATCACCGACCGCAAGCTGGCGGAGCTGGCCTTGAAAGAAAGCGAAGAGCGCTACCGGGATCTCTTTGAAAATGCCACTGACCTCATCCAAAGCGTGGATGCTGAAGGGCACTTTTTATATGTCAACCGCGCTTGGAAAGAGACCTTGGGCTATGACGAAGCTCAAGTTTATCAAATGACCCTCTTCGACATTCTCCATCCCGACTGCCGAGAGCACTGCCAGGCTCTTTTCCAGAAGCTTCTAGCAGGGGAGAAACTGGAGAGGGTAGAGACAGCTTTCCTCACGGCCACTGGTGAAACTGTTTGGTTGGAGGGCAATGTCAACTGCCGCTTTGAAGATGGAGTGATGGTGGCTACGCGGGGCATCTTCCGCAACATCACCGAGCGCAAAAAAGCTGCCGAAGAGCTGGAGCGCCAGAGCCGGCGGGCTCAGTTGCTGGCGAATCTCAGCATGAAGATCCGCGAATCTTTGGATGTCGCCGAGATCCTAGAGACGGCGGTAACAGAAATCCAAGCCCTGCTCAAAGCCGACCGAGTCTTGGTCTACCGCTTCCAGCCGGATGGTTCTGGGATCATCTCCAACGAGAAAACTCAGCCGGGGATCCCCTCCTTGATGGGAGAGGTGATCGAGGATCCCTGTTTTCAGGAAAAGTACGCCCAGCTCTACAGCCAGGGCCGCGTTCGCGTTGTTAGCGATGTGGAAAGTGAAGGACTGGAGCCTTGTTACCTAGAGCTGCTGCAAAAAATGCAGGTCAGGGCCAACTTGGTGGTGCCGCTGTTTTTGGAGCAGCAGTTGTGGGGGTTGTTGCTGGCCCACCAGTGCTCTGGCCCGCGTCAGTGGCAGCCGTTTGAGATGGAGCTGCTGTCGCAGTTGGCCAACCAAATTGGCGTTGCCCTCACCCAGGCAGCCCTTTTGGAACGGGAGAGAAAGCGCAGTCTGGAGCTGGAGCAGGCCCGCAAAGCAGCAGAGCAGGCTGCCCAGGCCAAGAGCAGCTTCTTGGCCACCATGAGCCACGAGATCCGCACCCCCATGAACGCGGTACTGGGGATGACGGGCCTGCTGCTGGAGACCCCCCTCAATGCAGAACAGCGGGACTTTGTAGAGACCATCCGCGTCGGCGGCGATGCGCTGCTCACCCTCATCAACGACATCCTGGACTTCTCCAAATTGGAGGCCGGGGAAATGGAGCTGGAGATCCTGGATTTCGATCTCCGCTCGTGTCTGGAGGAGGTGGCGGATCTGTTTGCCCCCACTGCCCACGCCAAGGGATTGGAGCTGGCGGTGCTTATGCCGCCGGAAGTGCCGCGCTACCTGCGGGGAGATGCCTCGCGACTACGGCAAATCCTCAACAATTTGGTAAGCAACGCCATTAAGTTCACCCACCGAGGAGAGGTGGTGATCCAAGCAGAGGTGCTGCAAGAAACCGCTACCCATGTCCACCTCAAGCTCTCGGTGAGAGATACCGGAATCGGGATCCCGGCGGCGGCGCAGAGCAAGCTGTTTCAACCGTTTAGCCAGGTGGATGCCTCTACCACCCGCAAATACGGGGGCACGGGACTGGGCTTGGCCATCTGCAAACAACTGACAGAACTGATGGAGGGAACCATCTCGTTGCAAAGCCAGGAGGGACAGGGCAGCACCTTCAGCGTCGAGCTGACTCTGGAGCGGCAGCCCTACGTCCAGCAGCTTGCCCAGCCTTCTGCTCGCATCCCGGTGGATTTGCAGGGCAAGCGGCTGTTGGTGGTGGACGACAATGCCACCAATCGCAAGATCCTGCGCTGCCAGGCCGCGGCTTGGGGAATGGTGGTGGAAGAGGCCGAAAATGCCTATCAGGCTATGGACAAACTGCGCCAAGCCGTTCGCGAGGGCAGACCCTTCCCCCTGGTCGTTTTGGATATGCAAATGCCGGAGGTGGATGGGGAGACCTTGGGCCGCTGGATCAAGGCAGATCCGCAACTGGCCGAGACGCAACTGGTGATGATGACCTCCCTGGGACTGGGGGAGCACTCCCGCCGCGCTGCCGAAATCGGCTTTGCCGCCTACTTGGTTAAGCCGGTAAAACAAAGCCGTCTGCAGGAAGCGCTGGTCATGGCCCTGGGGAAATCTTCTGGTTTATCCACTTCGCTCTTGGGAATGAGTCCCGTCCTCCCTCAGACGACCCCCAGGGAGGATCGTCCCCGTCAATCGCTGCGCATTTTGCTGGCAGAGGATAACCCCGTCAACCAAAAGGTGGCTTTGCGCCAGCTCCAGAGTTTGGGCTACAAGGCCGATGTGGTGGCCAATGGTCAGGAGGTATTGGATCTCCTGCAGCAGGTCAGATATGACCTTATTCTCATGGATTGCCAAATGCCGGTGATGGACGGCTACGAGGCCACCCGCCGCCTACGCCAACAGGAACGGAGATCCGGCCACCGCACAGTGGTGATTGCCATCACGGCCAACGCCATGCAGGAGGATAGGGAGCGCTGCTTGCAGGCAGGCATGGACGACTATCTCAGCAAGCCGGTGCTGAAGGAAGATTTGCAAAGGTTGCTCAACCACTGGAGCCAGGTGATTGCCCAGTCTGCAGGGGGATCCTCCAACCAAGCCGCTTCTGAAGCAGCCTCTCCAGCTTCCCCCGCTGAGAGCCGGGATCCCTCTTCTCCCACCTTGCCCTATCCCATCGACTCTGCCTACCTGGATCAGGTTTCCGGCGGGGATCGGGGGTTTCAGCGAGAGCTATTGCAGGTGTTCATCCAAGATTGTGAAGACCAGCTGCCGCAATTGCGCCAAGCTATTGCCGGTTGCAATGCAGAAGGAATGCGGCGGATCGCCCATCGCCTCAAAGGAGCCAGCTCCAACGTGGGAGCCAACGCTTTTTGCCAAGTGGTTCGCGAGCTGGAGCACTTGGGGGTAGCGCTGGCCCAGCAGGGATCCCAAGGTGGTCATGAATGGGCACGGGCTCTGCAGGCCCCAGAAGACCTAGAACGCATCTTGGCTGATATCCGCCAGTACTTGCGAGATCTGGAAGGATAGATTCCAAAGGCTCGGCGCCGCTTCCGCGGCCACCCCCTCTCCCAGAGAGAGGGGAGTTAGGAAGCAATGCAGCAGAAATTTTCATGCCTGTTGCATTCGGAAGCGATGCAAAAGCCTGGCCGCAGCCAGGCCTGTAAAGATCTACAGCAAAGATCTACAGCAGTGTCTTGGGTCTACTGGGATTACATCAGGCCAATTTGAGAGAGGATCCCTTGGCCGGTCAGCAACTCGGTCGCAACGCCAATCACAAAGCCCAGCATTGCCAAACGGCCATTCCACTTTTCGGCGAAGGTGGTAAAGCCGAACTTAGCTTCTTGGTTCTCCATGGTTTTAGCTCCATCAACGGGTGACATCTTTAATGTGGCTCAGATATTAAAAATTGTCAAGTTTTGTGTCGAGAGCTAACAAGGGATCCCTAGCTGCTTTTCACGGTTGTCCAGAGGGCGTCGATGAGGCGCAGCTCTTCCCCTGACAGCACTTTAAGGTAGGTGAGTTTGGCAAGGGCCTCTTCGTCAGGGTAGATGGCCGGGTTTTGCCGATCTTCTGGGTTGATCATGGGCAGAGCTGCAGCGTTGGGGGTGGCGAAGCGGTTGTGGTTGCTCAGTTGAGCGCCGACTTCAGCATCCAGGATGAAATTGATGAAGCGATTGGCCAGCTCGGGGTTGGGGGCCTGGGCGGGAATGGCCATTACATCCAGCCAAATGTGGGCACCCTCGCGGGGGACAAAATAGCCGATGTTGGGGTTTTCTTCGGCAGCTTGCAGGGCATCGCCGCTGTAGACGATGGCTACATTGGCCGTTCCAGAAACCAGTTGGTTTTTGCCCCCCACGCCCCCAATTAGGCCGGCACTGCGGCGCTTGGTGTCGATCAAAAGCTGCTGGATCTGCTGCAGTTCGGAGCGAACGGTGGTGTTCATATCGAAGCCCAGGTAAACGGCAGCAGCGCCGATCATGGAGCGCATCTCGTCGATCATCACAAAGGGGCCATACTGCTGCTGCGGGTCGAAAATCAGTCCCCAAGAGCGTTCAAAGTTTTCGGGCAGGCGGTCTTTGCGGTAGCCAATGCCGGTGGTGCCCCACTGATAGGCGGCGGTGTAGGTGTTTTCTGGATCAAAGGGCAGGCCGACAAATTTTTCGCCCAGGTTGCTTAGGTTGGGGATCAATTCTTTGTTGAGAGGCTGCAGCAGTCCCAGCTCCAACATGTTGGGCACAATGTAGTCGGTGGGAACAACAATGTCGTACTGGCTGGTGCCTCCCCCCCGCAGTTTGGCCACCATGTCTTCGTTGGATTCGTACACGCTGACCACCACGCGGCTGTTGGTGGCTTTTTCAAAGGCAGTGAGGATGTCGGGATCGATGTATTCTGACCAGATGTAGAGGTTGAGAGTCTGCCCCTGGGCAGAGGTAACATGGGGCCAAAACAAAACCAGGACAAGCACACAGCAGAGTAGGGTTGTAGCCGAGGCAATCCACTTTTTCATGAGATTTCTCCGACTGTGAAAAGTTGAAAACATCGTATCTGCTTTCATCCCCCAGCCGGCTACACCCGCGGCTAGGAGGCACGCCTTGGGCAATCGCCAAGCCCCGCAAACTCCGGTTGAGGCTCGGGTACTCACCCTTGTTTCCAAGACAACACCCAAACGGTATCAACGCCTCCGCGAGCGATCCGCCAAAAGCCGCAAAGGCCGATTCTTTCGTCGGATCCCTCGATGCCTTGCGCCACAAGGCTTTCCAGCCCCAAAACCCCCTCGCCGCAGCTCTTTTTGCCGACTTTTTTCCGGATCCCTCGCAAATGGGTCTTGCATTCCTTGCCCTGCTTGGGTTTAATAGGGGTGGAGTTCCCCCTTCGGGGGGATCCCTAGAAATTGGAAACAACAGCCGACGACCGTTGTAATGGACTACTTCGTACGTTCCCCCTTCGGGGGGATCCCTAGAAATTGGAAACCGACGATCCCGACCACAGTCAAATCAGCGTCCTCGTAGTTCCCCCTTCGGGGGGATCCCTAGAAATTGGAAACACTAGACATTTGAAATACATAGAATCCTCCTTAGGCAGTTCCCCCTTCGGGGGGATCCCTAGAAATTGGAAACTGTCAAAGATAGCTCTCAAAACGGATAAGGCAATGGTACGTTCCCCCTTCGGGGGGATCCCTAGAAATTGGAAACGGGCATAAATCCTTGAACGCTCTAGCAAAGCATCTCGGATTGTTCCCCCTTCGGGGGGATCCCTAGAAATTGGAAACGTTAATCAGTTCGTCCATTGGAGTTGTCCTCCATCAACGTTCCCCCTTCGGGGGGATCCCTAGAAATTGGAAACGGGTGCTCTACCGAAGTATTCGATGACTCTTAGACGCCGTTCCCCCTTCGGGGGGATCCCTAGAAATTGGAAACGTCATAGAGGGGTACGGTGCGTACCACCCCCACTACTTTGTGCTGTTCCCCCTTCGGGGGGATCCCTAGAAATTGGAAAAGAACCAAAACTGGTTCGGTGTGGGTGTCCAGGATAAGTTTGGTTCCCCCTTCGGGGGGATCCCTAGAAATTGGAAACTTCATTGGCTTCGCGAAGCGAGTTGGTTACGAGCCTTGCTCGCACAAAGGTTCCCCCTTCGGGGGGATCCCTAGAAATTGGAAACCGTACAAAGCGACCAGAGTCGATCCAACTCACGCGACCGAGTATGTTCCCCCTTCGGGGGGATCCCTAGAAATTGGAAACAGCTCTCTGAGGATTTCGTAGGACTCGCGAATGCTGTTAGTGTTCCCCCTTCGGGGGGATCCCTAGAAATTGGAAACATCAAACTCCTCCCTTCTATCGGGATAAAGAACACCCAGGAGAGTTCCCCCTTCGGGGGGATCCCTAGAAATTGGAAACTCTTTCGCCGCAGATTCGAGGTTGCGTTTCCGCAGAGCCTCGAGTTGTTCCCCCTTCGGGGGGATCCCTAGAAATTGGAAACTGCAGTACCATAAAATACTGTTCGGAGTAATTTCCTGTTCCCCCTTCGGGGGGATCCCTAGAAATTGGAAACTAATGGGATCTCCGACTATGTCGCGGTAGCATTCGTGTTCCCCCTTCGGGGGGATCCCTAGAAATTGGAAACGACTATCTGCATCAGGACTCAAAGTTATCCGACAGCCCTGAGTTCGCCCTTCGGGGGGATCCCTAGAAATTGGAAACAATTCCGCCACCGATCCTGGCTATACTGAGGACACGCTCACCCAAAGTAGGGGTGAGCTTTCACTCGGCAGCGATTCACATGAGTTTTTGGAAGGGCCTGTTCGGGTCAGCAGGAGCTGCTACAACCAAAGAGCCGGCGCAAACAGCTAGGGCCGACCGTCGCCAGGAAACGGTGGTGGTACGAGGGGAGACAATCCTCTTCAGCTTGGATCCCAACTTGGATCTGTACGAGCTAGAGGAGCTCTGCGATGCGGTGGGGTGGTCGCGTCGCCCCATTCACAAGGTGAGAAAAGCCCTGCAGCACAGCTTTTTGGTGGTGTCGATGTGGCAGCAGCGGGGCAGCTACCGTCGCCTCATCGGCTTTGCCCGGGCAACGTCCGACCACGCTTTCAATGCCACCATTTGGGATGTGGTGGTTCATCCCGATTTCCAGGGTAGGGGTCTGGGCAAGCGGCTGATGGAAAAGGTGATCCACGAGCTGCGCGCCCGAGACATCAGCAACATCACCCTTTTTGCCGATCAGGGAGTGGTCAGCTTTTACGAACGGCTGGGCTTCACCGCCGACCCTGAGGGGATCAAAGGCATGTTCTGGTATCCCCGCTAGCGTATGGCCCCTGTGGTGATTTTGCCCGGTTATCTGGCGGGTGCGTCGGAGTATGAGCCCCTGCGCCAAGAGCTGGAAGCCCGCGGCTATGCGGCACGGGTGGTGCCGTTGCAGGTGCGCAGTTGGTTTCCCACGCTGGGGGGAAGGCCTGTCACTCCCATCCTGTGGGCCCTTCGAGAGACCATCCAAAAGACCTGCGCTGAGTTTGGGGTTGACCGAGTTAACCTGGTGGCCCACTCCGCCGGCGGCTGGATTGCCCGCATCTACCTGGGATCCGTGCCCTATGGGGGACAGGTGTGGCAAGGGCGGGAGCAGGTCGCTGCGCTGATTAGCTTGGGATCCCCCCACACCAGCCGGGAGCGCTGGACGAAGCGCAATTTGGACTTTGTCAACACCCACTATCCGGGGGCCTTTTGGCCCGAGGTCAAATATGTGTGCGTGGCGGGCAGGGTCATCCAGGGGCAGAGGTTGAGTCTGGGATCCCTGTGGCGACAGGAGCATTATCTGGCTTGGCTGGCCTACAACAGCTATTGGCTCACGGCTGGACAGGGGGAATTGTGGGGCGATGGCATTACCCCCATCGAGGCTGCCCACCTGCAGGGGGCTGTTAACCTCACTCTGCCCAACTGCTACCATTCCGGTCGGGGTGGACGGCGCTGGTATGGATCCCCCGAGGTGGTGGAAACTTGGGCTCAGTATCTGGCTTAGGGCCGGGGTTTAGCCGCCAGGCTTGCTTGGGTCGCCGAGGGCAGTCTCGGGCAAAGAGGCGGCCGATTGGCGGCGTTCCTGCTGACGCCGGGCGGCTTTTACCATCTCCTCGACCACAGCCCGCGCCTGCTTCATGCGATCCAAACTGCTGCGATAGAGCTCCAGATCTTTTCTCACCCGCTCTGTTGAAAAGGGCAGCTTGCTCACCACATTCTCCAAAAAGCGGCGGGTGCGTTCTTCTGGTTCTTCGTAAAGGGACTTGGCCACAACTTCATAGGCTGTGTAAAGGCCAACAGCTAAGACCCGGCTGTAGGCGTAGGGCGGCTGAGTCATGCGCTCCAAAATGGCTTTCAACCCACCCACATCTTCCGCCTCTGGCTTGAGACAGAGGAGATCAAGTCTTTGACGGGGATCCCCGCTTCCCATCAACTCCAGCAGATCGCGGGCATTCTTGCGCAACACCTCCGGCTTGAGGTGCAGAGCCTTACAGAGGGCGTTGAAAATGGCTTCTCGCTGCTCAGGGGGGTGATAGGCTTCCATCAGCCCGTCGTAGAGGGTGACCAGCCCCAAGGCAAAAAACGGATCGTAGACGAAGGTGCTGTTGACGGTGGTCAGGTGCAGCTCCACCAACAACTCCTCCACCACCCGGCGATAGACGGCGTTGATCGGGCGAGGGTAGGCGCTGAAAAAGGCCGCTTTGGTGGCGGAGAGGGTGCGAACAGGATTCACAGGCAGACAAAAATGAGCTTGAGGATGGCTTCTCTGTTTTTTTATTCTCACCTGTGCTGACCCTGAGGGCAAGCTGTGTTGACATCCTCCCCGGCCTGAAGGCTGGAGATTCCTACCACGCTGCGCATGGATGGCTCCTTGCGCAGTCGTCTCGGCGGGTTCCTGCTTCCGACCGCCCGTG
>NZ_JANSHM010000085.1:0-10565 GCF_047461635.1 Synechococcus sp. W55.2
ATCTAAAAAAACCAACTTCATCCTCTTTCCTCTATAAATTATTCTCTCTATCCTAACATAAGATCAACACGACCTAGTCCACTCAGCCAGACACTGCCATAGGTGGCCAGACCCACCCCTACCAACCGCAACAGAGGGCCGCGCAGGGAAACCAGGAAAAACCTTTGCAGGGGTCGCGTTTGCGGGAAAAGGCCCAAGCTCACCTCGACTCCGCCCACCCACAGGCTAATTTGCACCAGGCGTAGCAGGCGAATTTGCAGCTCCAAGTAGGATTCCTGCCGTTTGCGTCCGGCCTGTTGTTCGACTAAGACGGGATCCACACCCGACTGCTCTTCCCCCGCTAGGTGCTCCTGTACCTCTGCTTGGATGGCCTGGTATTCCGTCTGCAGGGCAGCGCGTTTTTGCTGCAGTCGTCGCCGTTCTCGCTGACAAAGCTGGCTCAGGCTGCCCGCCACGGCCAAGATGCCGAGGGCAATCACCGCTTGGCGGCGCAAAAATGGCGGCTGCCGTTCCCGTTGCGAGGTGCGCAGCGCTTCCTCGACAATGCCGGCTACTTGCTCAGCCCAGTCCATGGGTTGGGCGCCCTGGAATTGGGCATCGAGGGAGGTGATGGTCAGCAAATGTCGCCCATTCACCCGGATAACAGGCTGGTTGGTCTGGCCGTCTAGGGTGACTTCAACCTGCAGCGCCTCTGGATCGAATCCGGCGCTGGCCAACTGGTGCAGGGTTTGTTCAATGGAGCGCACCCGCTGCGACACCGGAGGCAGGCTGCCGGGATCCCCCTGCGGTGCGGTAACCACGAACAAACGCCGCCCATCCAGCGTCACGGCCTCCGCCTGGATAGAAGAGGTGGGGAGGCTAAGCGCTTGCCGCAGCTCTTCTAGGGCATCCAAACGGTTGAGCAAAGGCAGGTTGGAGGTGGTGCCGTTGTTTTCGGCAGCTTCCTGCCCCCATGCGGGCCCGCCTATGGGGGATAGGGCAAAAGATGCACCGAAAAGGAGAGGCCACAACAGGGATCCCGTTTTCCTCGGCTTCGGCCTGCCTACTGTTCCCGTCAGCGGTGCGGGGCACCATTCGCAGCTTCGCAGCATGAGCCGTTTGCGTCAGCGGTGCAGAACACTTTAACGCCTCACTCCAGAAAGAAGAAAGCAATCCCGAGGATGGCATAGGTGGCCAAGAGCAGTAGCCCTTCCAGCCAGTTGGAGCGCCCATCGCTGCTGACGGAATTGATCAGCAGCACCGAGACTGCAATGGCCACCAACTCCACCATGCCGAAGTTAAAGTTCATGGGCTGATGCAGCACATCCCCGGCCAGCACCAGCAGGGGTGCCACAAACAGGGCAATCTGCATCGTCGAGCCCAGCGCCACCGAGAAGGAGAGATCCATCTTGTCTTTCATGGCCACCGTGATCGCCGTCGCATGCTCTGCCGCGTTGCCGATGATCGGCAACAAAATCACCCCCATAAACAGCGGCGTCATGTGAAAGTGTTCCAGCGTATCCTCTAGGGTGCTCACCAACAGTTCCGACTCCAGCGCCACCAGCACCGTCAACCCCAAGAGGATCAGCACCCAAAACCCCAAACCGGCCCGCTCAGGTGGAGCCGTCAGCACTTGGGGAATGGATCCTTCCGCCTGCAAAACCGGATTGGGGGCCAGGCGATTGGCCGCCTCATCTTCTGCGGCTTCTGCTTCGTGAAGGGCGTAGAGGTAACTGTGGGTTTTGAGGGAAAACAGCAAAGTGAGACCGTAAACCCCAATCAGCACCAGGGCTACTGCCGTGGACAGCTCTTGGATGGGGATCTCCCCCAAGTTGGCATCGGTGTAGGTGACCACGCTGGGCAGGATCAAGGCCACCACCGCCAGGTTCATCACCGAGGCATTCATGCGGGCCACCTCGGGTCGAAAGCTCTGCTCTCGAAACTTGATCCCGCCCAAAAACATGGCCAAGCCGGCCACCAGGAGCAGGTTACTGATGATCGCGCCGGTGATGGAGGCTTTTACCACATCCACCAACCCCGCCCGCAGTGCCACCAAGCCGATGATCAACTCCGCTGCATTGCCAAAGGTGGCGTTGATCAGCCCCCCGACTGTCGGCCCTGTCAAGGCCGCGATCTCTTCCGTGGCCTGACCCATAAACTTCGCCAAGGCCACCACCGCCAAAGCCGCACAGAGGAAAACCAGGTTGGGATCCCAGCCCCGGAAGTGCCCCACCCAAGATAGGGGAACCCCCAACAGCAGCAGGAACATTATGCTGTTCAGACCTCTCTGCCAACCTGATGCAGAGCGATCCGGGGAAATCAAAGGATTTGCATTAGCCAGGGTCATGGTTCACAAGGGGAAAATAAGGTAGCGAGGCTGTTTGGGTTTCGGGGATCCGCGCCCCCTATGGCCAGAGGCGGCCACCATGAGGCCATCTCCAAAAGTCTAGCGGCTGCGAGGGGAGGTTGGATAGGTGCTGCTGGCTAGAGGGAGATAACCCGGTTGCGCTGCAACTGCCGGGCGATCTCGGCTCCCAGGTGATCGACCAGACGCTGGGGATCGGCGATTTTCAAAAAACTGCTGCCCTCTACCTCAAAGGGAAAGGATCCCTCGATGCCGTCGCGGGGGAGTTGTACCAGCAGCAATTGTTCAGGGCGCTTCGATTGCAGGGCATAGCCCAACTCCAGACAGACCTGAGGGCTGGGTAGGGGACGCCCCCGGCCATTCACCTGCACAGGGGTTACATCGGCCACCACCAGCAGCGCGTGCTTGAGCTTGCGAATCAAGGCCGCATCGATGAGCGGGGTCTCAGCCTCAGCGGGAAGGGATCCCTGCAGCTGCAGGGGCACGACCGGTCTGTGGTCGCGATTGAGAGCCTCCACCACGGCTTGCAATGCCCGGTACAGAGTGGCGCTGGAGTTGGGGTAATCCGATTGGCCGCAGAAGTAGATGACCGGCTCGGTCATGTTCAGGGTGGCCCGCTTATTAAAGTAGATCTCACGGCTGATCAAATCGAGGTTGGAGATGCTGTAGGCGCCGCTGCCTTCGATGTAAAACTCCACCAGCTCTCCTTCCAGGTAGCGCTGCCACCATACGGAAGCCTTCACCTGCTCCACATCGTCGAGAAAGTCGGCCCGCATCGCCGTTTTCAAGAGGCCGGTACGGCTTAGGCGCAGGTCGGGGGCCCTCTGTTGGACTTGAGAAGCAGACAACACCGAATCCAAATACCAGGCTTTCAGGACGATGATCGCCATGGGATCCCTCTGCGCTCAGCCTTAAAGGTACGTGACATACTCCCACACTCATGCTGACGCAAAGCGCTCCGCGCCGCCAAAGCGAGAGAGTGCAGGCTTCAAGGACTCCGTCCCGCTGACAGGAAGAGTGGCCCGCGCTCTGTCCGCAGGACGAGCGCCGGGAGGATGTCACTCCTCTGTCCAGAAACGCTCGGAAAGATATTTGTCAGCCCCGTCGCAAAAGATGGTCACCACCACTCCAGAGGAGAGCTGACGGGCCACCTCTAGGGCTGCCACCACATTGGCGCCGGCAGAGATGCCCACCAGCAGGCCTTCTTCCAACGCCAAGCGCTTGACCATTTTCTGGGCTGCTTCTGTGGAGATCTCAATGTGCTGGTCAGGCAGGGTGGGATCGTAAATCTCGGGTTTTAGAGCTGTGGCCATGTGCTTGAGCCCTTCCAGGCCATGGAAGGGAGAGTCGGGCTGCATGGCAATGATTTGGATATCCGGGCGATACTCTCGCAGGCGCCGCCCCACCCCCATACAGGTGCCGCTGGTGCCTAGCCCGGTAACAAAATGGGTGACCTGCCCCTGGGTTTGCTCCCAAATCTCCACCCCAGTGGTTTCGTAGTGGGCTTGCCAGTTGGCGGGGTTGCTGTACTGGTCAGGGTAGAAATAAAGCTCGGGGTTTTCCGCATAGAGGGCGCGGGCTTTCTCGATGGCCCCATCGGATCCCAGAGCGGGATCCGTCAGAACCAAGTCCACGCCATAGGCAGCCAGGATCTTCTTGCGCTCCGGGCTGGCGTTGGCGGGAAGAGCCAGCTTGACCTTGTAGCCCAAGGCCGCCCCGATCCAGGCATAGGCGATGCCGGTGTTACCGCTGGTGGCATCCAGGATGATCTTGCCGGGGGTAAGCTTGCCCTGGCGTTCGCCAGCGCGAATCATGTTGAGGGCCGGGCGATCCTTGACTGAACCCCCAGGGTTGTACCACTCTGCCTTGCCATATACCCGTACCGATTCCGGCAAATCGGCAGCAACCCGCCGCAGACGGATCAGCGGCGTCCCCCCCACCAGCTCAATAGGGCTATCCACAGCAGGGAGTAACGGGCGAGAAGAAAATGCAGTCGGATACAAGGGGGATCCCTCGCTAGACAGGCATCGGCTGGACAACCATTGCTCATCTTACCCCGGTCTTTCCGGCCTCTTGGGAGCTTTTTAGTTTCCCCCTCCTGCCCAAGTTCTGGCTAGGCTCCAAGTAGGCTCTAAGATGGGGGTAGAAAAGTGGGATTTTCCCACAGCAGGATGACGCGGAGGGGCATGGCAGAAATTGGGATTGTGACTGCCCAGCAGTTTGATCGGCGACGGGGCCAGATCCATGTCTACGACGGCGAGGGCAAAGGCAAGTCCCAGGCGGCCCTAGGGGTTGTGCTGCGTTCCATTGGCTTGGGGATCGAAAAGGCGGCCCCCAGCCGGGTGTTGCTGGTGCGGTTTCTCAAGGGGCCAGGCCGAACCTATGCTGAGGATGCGGCCATTGCGGCTCTGCAGCGAGGCTTCCCCCATCTCATCGATCAATTGCGCACCGGGCGGGGAGAGTTTTTTGGCCCAGACGAGATCACCAAGTTTGACCGTCAGGAGGCCCGCCGTGGCTGGGACGTGGCCAAAGGGGCTTTGGCGTCGGGGTTTTACTCGGTGGTGGTGCTGGATGAGCTCAACCCGGTGCTGGATCTGGGCCTGTTGCCTGTGGAGGAGGTGGTCAGTACCCTCAAGCAAAAGCCGGAGGCCATGGAGGTGATCATCACCGGGCGCGGCGCTCCCAAGGAAATTATCGACCTGGCGGATTTGCACTCGGAAATGCGCAGTGTCCGGCGGGCGACGGATCCCCAAAACGGCCAACCCCCTTGCAGCGGCATCGAGATCTACACCGGCAACGGCAAGGGAAAATCCACCAGCGCTCTGGGTCGGGCTCTGCAGGCGATTGGACGCGGCATCAGTAAGGATCTCTCCCATCGTGTACTGATCATGCAATGGCTGAAGGGGGGAACGGGCTACACCGAGGATGCAGCCATTCGGGCCCTGCGGGAAAGCTACCCCGATTTGGTGGATCACCAGCGCTGCGGTCGGGATGCCATTGTCTGGCGGGGCAAACAACAGGAAATCGACTATGTAGAAGCGGAGCGGGGCTGGGAGTTGGCACGGGCGGCCATCGCTTCTGGCCTGTACAAAACCATCATCTTGGATGAGTTGAACCCGACGGTGGATCTGGAGCTGCTGGACGTGGAGCCGATTGTCCAGGCTTTGCTGCGCAAGCCGCGGGACACGGAGATCATCATCACGGGGCGGTGCCATGCCCCCTTACCTTACTTTGAGCTGGCCTCTGTCCACTCGGAAATGGTGAGCCACAAGCACTATGCCGAGCAGGGGGCCGATCTGCGGCGCGGGGTGGACTATTGATGGGATCCTTCGCAGCGTTCTCAGCCAATTCTGCTCTCTCTTGGCCTCCAGACCCTAGGACTCTGGCCCAGTTGTTGCTCACCCTTTTCCAGACGGAAGTGTGGGTGGAGGGAGGGGAGCGTGTTCCTGCTGGCCCGCTGGTGGTGGTGAGCAATCACCGCAGTTTTCTGGATGCACCGGTGCTGATCGCGGGGTTGGACCGACCGATTCGCTTTGCCTGCCATTACTACCTGGCTCAGGTGCCGCTGCTGCGGGAAATCGCCCTGGCTTTGGACTGCATTCCCCTCAAGCAGGGATCCCGACAGCAAATCCATTTTTTTCGCCAGGCGCAGGCCAGTTTGGCAGCGGGGGTAGGTGTGGGGATCTTCCCAGAAGGGGCGGAGCAGATCACCCGTGAGACCTCGCCTGGGGAGGTGGGGCGGTTTCAGCCAGGTTTTGCCCACCTGGCGCTGGCGGCAGCGGTGGATCCCTTGCCGATTCTGCCGGTGGCGGTGTGGGCGCAGGAAGAATGGCGGGGAGTAGATATTCCTATGGCTTTTTTCCGCTGGTTTGACCCCACTGAACCCCGATTTCAACAGGAAGGGGGACATCCGGTGGTGTTGTATCGGCGGGTGGTGCTCAGGGTGGGATCCCCCCTTTGGGTGAGTGGCCAGCAGCGCCATGGATCGCGACGCGAGCGAATGCAGGTCATTCAAGAGCTAACTGCAGCAGCCCGAGAACAAGTGCGATTGGGATTGGCAGGGGGATGGAGAAGTTGAGAAGTGAGCCGACTGCTTCCAGTTTGGTTAGTCTGACAACAAGGGCAGGTGGTCAGGAGCGGCCCCTGCTGCTGTATTTGCCCGGTATGGATGGCACAGGTACGTTGTTTTACCGGCAGGCGCAGGCTCTGCAGCGGGAGTTTCGCATTCGCTCCCTGAGTTTGAACCACCCGGAAGCGGGGGATAGCTGGGAAACCCTGGCCGATTGGGTGGGATCCCAGCTAGAAGCGGGGGCGTACTTGTGTGGAGAATCCTTTGGGGCCTGCCTGGCCTTGTTGGTGGCCGCCCAATGGCCGGAACGGTGCCGCGGCCTCATTTTGGTCAATCCGGCCTCGTCGCTGCGACGTAGGCCCTGGTGGTGGGCAGGGCATGTTCTCCTGCCTTTTTTGCCACCGGGGCTCTATCACCAGTTGTCGGAGCGGGGGTTGGGGGTTTTGGCGGAGCTCAGCCAAATGGAGCCGCCGGATCGGGAGCGGCTGCGCCAGGCAGTTCACAGTGTTGAACCCACAGTAGCTGCTCGGCGCTTGGCTTTGCTGGGATCCTTTGCTGTGGAGAAGCTGCCTCTGGAGTCGATGACCCTGCCAACTTTGCTGGTGGCAGGGGGGCGGGATCGCCTGTTGCCCTCGGTGCAGGAGGTGGGCTGGCTGGCGGAACGGCTGCCCCAGGCGCAGGTAGAAATCTCGCCCCAGAGCGGCCACGCTTGCCTGCTGGAGCGGCGGATGAACCTGCGGCGTTACCTGCTCAAGCCGGATGGCCTTTTTGCCCCTCTGCTGCTCAATTCTGCTTCGGCCCATTGAGCATGGACAGGGATCCCCACAGATCTTCTATCCGCTCTGGGCAGGAGCTATCCTTCCCCTCTCGATCCAGCCAAAGGGCTCGCAAGCCTGCTGCTTTTGCCCCCTGATAATCGTCGCGGCGGCTGTCGCCAATGTGGCCGGCGGCTGCGGGGGGGATCCCGTGGGCGGCCAGGGCAGCTTGGAAGATGCGAGGATCGGGCTTGGCATAGCCCACTTGGGTGGAGAGGGTGAGGGTGGAAAAGTAGGGATCCAACTGCAACTGCTGCAGCACCCTAGGCAAGCGGCTGTCGAAGTTGGAGATCACCCCCAGCCGGATCCCTTCCTGCTGCAGGGCCCGCAAAGCCGGCAGCGTCTCGGGATACAGCTCCCAGGGATCCGCCCCGGCAAAGTGCTCAAACAATTGGGCGAAAAAGTCTTCAAACCGGTGCTCTCCGAAGGCAGCCAGGGATCCCACCCGGGCAAAAGTCTCCCGCACCACCTGGCGCCACCAGGTCCGCTCCCACTCCCGCAAAGGGGATCCCGTCAATCCTGGGCAGGCCGGGGCTGGAGCCTGGGCAAAAACTTGGCCAAAAGCGCGATCCAAGGCCTGGGGATCCACCCTTACCCCATACTCCGCTGCCACCTGGCTGTAAACCTGGCCCACGCTGCCCCGCACCCGAAACAAAGTGCCCACAGCGTCGAAAAAGAGCACCCTCAGCTTCACGACTGCCCCTCGTAGCGGGCGTAGGCATCGACAATCCGCTGCACCAGAGGGTGGCGCACCACATCCCGCTGGTCGAAGTAGCAAAAGGCAACCCCCTCTACCCCTGTCAGAATACGCTCTGCCGCTGCCAGGCCGGACATGCGATGTTTGCCCAGATCCGTTTGGGTGAGATCCCCGGTAACCACCATGCGCGACCGGAACCCCAGCCGGGTAAGGGCCATCTTCATCTGCTCAGGGGTGGTGTTCTGGGCTTCGTCCAAAATGATGAAGGCATTGCTCAAAGTACGGCCTCGCATATAGGCCAGCGGCGCCACCTCGATCACCCCCTGCTCCATCAACTGCGGCAGCTTGGCTGGGTCAATAAACTCGAATAGGGCATCGTAAAGGGGCCGCAGATAGGGATCCACCTTTTCCACCAGATCCCCCGGCAAAAACCCCAGTTTTTCTCCCGCCTCCACAGCCGGGCGAGTCAAGATCAAACGCTCGTACTCCCGGTTTTGTAGGGCAGCAATGGCCACAACGGCAGCCAGATAGGTTTTTCCTGTGCCCGCCGGTCCAATGCCAAAGCAGAGGTCGTGGGTGCGAATGGCTCGCACGTACTCCTGTTGGCGGGGCGTTTTCGGTCGGATAAGCTCCCCTTTGCGGGTGCGGGCCAAAATCCCTGCTTGTGCTTGCTGGTAGGCGGCAACCTCTTGTCCGGAGAGGGCGCGAAAAGCTTGCTCTGCATCGATCACAGTGACGGGGTGCCCAGTTTGCCAAAGCGGCCTCAGCAATTCTAGCCATTGCCGCACCTGCTGCCGCTGTTGGGGAGTGCCTTTCAGGTACAGGTCTTGTCCGCGCAGCGTTACAGAAGCACCGCTGGAGCGACTGATCCACCTCAGGTTGGCCTCCTGAGTGCCCGCCAAAGACATGGCCTGTTGAGGATTGGACAGAGAGATGACTTCGAAATCAGAAGAGAGGGAAGTAGGGTTGTCGTGCATGCCGTGGGCGCCGGGCACCCTGGGAGACCTGTAGGGGTGATCTTACCAAAAACGCTTGTCAGGGCGCTCTGGGCTGTGGAAAGCCGCTGCAGAGCCCAGGGGTCGAGCGCAAGAGTGCTTAACAGGGGATTACACCATTAATGTGTTCCAAAATACAAGCTTCTGGAAGATCTGCAGCAAACCTGGATTTGGGTTCTGGCCTTCATTCGCAGCCAAGTCACAGGGAATTAACAACTCCCTAAGGTTCCCTAAAAAAGTATTGCAAAGGGCTATCTTTTCGGGAATAGCTTTTATTCATCAAGTAACGTTGATCTATCTGCTAAAGGAGCTTGAACTCCCAGTCTCTCGTCGGTCGGGCAAGAGCTTGAGGTTTTCAACTCCGTTGGTCATCGTGCATCTGACATTCTCTACCCAGCAGGGGAGATGTGGATAGGTTGGTCTCTTACAACCCTTCCCTAGACACATTTTTGGGATCCCTGCGGCTCCTCAATCTCTGGGGAGGGAGCCCATCCTTTCTGGAGTCATTTTGAAAAATCAGATGGAAAAAGGAGAGATAGATGTTTACCCAATCTGCGTCTGATACCCTGGGGTTGGCACAACTGGATTTGGCGCAAATTCCGCGGCAGATCACCTGCGATGGCAGTGACTTGGATTGGAGCCAGGCCCTGGCCATCGAAGGGATCCAACCTGAAGAAGAAGCTTTACAGGCTTGGATGGCTTTCCGTGACCTGCGGGTGAACCAAGAGGCGGGCAACATTTTACGCTGGCAAGGGCGTCCGTTGCGGGCCAGCCGTATCCGCTTTTTCCCCAGGAATGTGGCTTGGCGCTATGGCTTCTCGTTTTCCACCAGCATCCGCTCGCCCCTTGGCAAAGGGATCCCGACCCCTGAGGAGTGGCGCTACCCGGGCCTCTGCCGCTACGGGATTGTGCTGTTTCAACCCAACGCCCAACTGGTGGCCCATCAGGTTTTCGAGTCCTCGCCAGAGCAGCCCCAAGAGGTGGATCTGGATCCCAACCTGGATATTGCCTTCAACATCAATGACGCCAAGGGCAGCTACGGCGACAATAGCGGCAGCTTCGATATTTACCTGCAGGTGGTGAGCTAGACTCACCCAACCCCAGGAGGGATCCCGGCTGATCGCGATAGCGGGACGGAGTCTTTGCAGGGCGGGTCAGGGGGCAGTTGCCGGGTGGGATCCCATCCCCTACAATGAGTGAACTGGTGGCTGGATCCCAGCTTGCCATTGCCCTTCCTAGCCCTGGAGAGGTGGCTGAGTGGTCGAAAGCGGCTTCCTGCTAAGAAGTTACGGGGCCCAAAAGCTCCGTCGAGGGTTCGAATCCCTCCCTCTCCGTCCATATTTGCTGACCAAGGTTGTTGACGTCCTCTGCGCGCCGTTAGCTTACTTCCCCATAGCGGTAGGGCGGGGCTTTTCTCAGTAGCTCGGGCGTCTCAGACTAACCTGAAACGACCATAGAGGCCAACTCCGCTACCAGTCATGGGTCGTGGAAGCAGGAAGAAATCAGAGCATGACTCTAGTCAATAATAAGCTCAGTCAATAATAAGCTCAACTATACTGAAAATAATGTATATAATATGTTCAGTACGGATTACTACCAGTTGATCTTTCTGTTTACTTTCGAGTCTGCCAACATGGTAGCCAAA
>NZ_JANSHM010000086.1:0-10506 GCF_047461635.1 Synechococcus sp. W55.2
CGCATCTCCAAAGCTATTGTCTCTAGGGCAAAAGCTACCAACAGCGCTATCGCTCTGGAAGACCTGACAGGGATCCGGGAAAGGGTCAATCAACAGCCACGCAGCAAAACCGAAAGGCGCAGGGCCAACAGTTGGGCGTTCTACCAACTACGTCAGTTTCTGGAATACAAGGCGAGAGTTGCAGGGGTTTCTCTGGTTCTTGTGCCGCCCGCCTACACGTCGCAGACCTGCCACCGGTGTTTGCACGTCCATCCCGACCCTGCGCAATCCTACCGCAGCGGAAAGAAGTTCAAGTGTGGGCACTGTGGATGGGAAGGAAATGCGGACTTGAATGGTGCGAATGTGATTGCGCTCTTGGGGGCTGCCGTAAACCAGCCTAGAGGTTCGGGCCTGTTTTGTTCTCTGGCAGAGCAGAGCAGGCCCAGGGCTACTGAAAGCCTGCTCCGTACCGCTTAGCGGTCGGAGCCGGGTAGTTTACTACCACCTAATGCATCTAGTCCAGCACATCTCTGGTTTGTTTTTCTATCTGGTTCTGGATCGAGAGAAAGGCAACTTGGCCCTTGCCCGCATCAAGCTTGGCCAAATCGAAAAGGAGCTGGCCCTCTAGAAGTGGAGGTGAAGCCGGACAACCTGGCAGTATCCCCTGAAACCCATTTTGGGGGAGTGCGGAACCGGGGACTTGAACCCCGAAGGCATTGCTGCCACTAGAACCTGAATCTAGCGCGTCTACCATTCCGCCAGTTCCGCGGCGATCTACAAGTGTGCCCAAAGCAGGGGATCCCTGTCAAGGCTGGCAAAAGGGATCCCTTGCCGGCGGCTCTATCTGTGCTAAGCTCTGCTGCGCACAAGATTAAAGCCGATAACGCTGACCTTGGCCGACTTTACCTTTACTTGTGAGGGCACTTGCCCCCACACTCAAGCGCGGGCAGGATACTTCGTCACCCCCCACGGTGGGATCCCAACCCCTTGCTTTATGCCGGTGGGAACTTTGGCCAACGTGAAAACCCTCACCCCGGCCCAGCTCAAGGAGACAGGTGCCCACATCATCCTCAGCAACACCTATCACCTGCACCTACAGCCCGGCGAGGACATCATTCAAGCAGCAGGGGGGCTGCACCGCTTTATGGGCTGGTCGGGCCCCATCCTCACCGATTCAGGCGGCTTTCAGGTCTTCAGCCTCAGCGCCATTCGCCAAATCAACGAGGAGGGGGTAACGTTTCGCTCGCCCCGCGATGGCCGAACGATCCACTTCACCCCAGAGCTATCCATCCAGATTCAAAACGCCCTGGGGGCCGACATCATCATGGCCTTCGACGAGTGCCCGCCCTATCCTGCCAGCCCTGAGGAAGTGGAAGCAGCGGTGCGGCGAACCACCCAGTGGCTGAAACGGTGCGTGAAAGCCCATCGCCGCTCAGATCAGGCTTTGTTTGGCATTGTGCAGGGGGGAGTTTACCCTGAGCTGCGCCGGCGGGCGGTGGAAGAGGTCTGTCGGTTGGATCTGCCGGGCTATGCCATTGGCGGGGTGAGTGTGGGGGAGCCGGTCGAGTTTATGCACGCCGTTGTGCGGCAAACAGCCCCTCTACTGCCGGCAGATCGCCCCCGTTATCTCATGGGGGTGGGCACCTATGCAGAGATGCGGGCCGCCGTGGCCGCCGGAGTGGATTTGTTTGACTGCGTGATCCCCACCCGCTATGCCCGCCATGGCACGGTGATCAGCCGGGGCAAACGCTGGAACATCAAAAATGCCGAGCACCGCCGCAGCCTGGATCCCATCGATCCCGACTGTCCCTGCTACACCTGCCGCCACTTCAGCCGAGCCTACTTGTGTCACCTCATCCGCGCGCAAGAGATCCTGGGCTACACTCTGCTCTCCATCCACAACATCACAGAGCTGATGCGCTACACCCAGAAGATGCGTCAGGCCATCTTGGAAGGCCAATTTCATGAGCACTGGGATCCCTGGAGCTAAGCCGGCCGGGAGATTTGTCTGGAAGCATCTGATCCATTTTGGTAGAATAAGTACAGGGGATAGTACGTGCATTTAAGCTATCCCATGTAGCCGCAGGAAGGAGTCAGATCATGGCTATCCGAACCCTCAGCAGCGTGATTGAACAGCACATCGCCGGCCTTCCGGGCTTGATTGCTGTTTTGATAGGGCGGGCCACTGATGGTGCTACAGTAGCCAAAGTAACCTACGTCAGCGATTCCCAAGAGGAGCAAGCCCTAGAACGTTTGGGCACCTACGCCGGCGACCTAGTCCAGGCCAACAGTCGTCTATGCCAGCTTGTCAGCTCTGACCAAGAGGCGGACTACCTTTTGGCCGGCACTTCGGCGTTGCGGGTTGTCATCAAAGCGTTTCCCAAAAGCCCCTACTTTGTGTTACTCCTGACCCGTTCCATCACCGACCTCAGAGCCATTTCAGAGCGCATCAAAGCCATTCTGATTGACGGAAAGCCGCTACTGCCCCCTGTGCAGGACAGCACCATGTCTTTGGCTCAGGCTCTGATGGACTATGCCAAGCGCTACGCTCCGGATCCCAACTTTGTGGCCCTGCGTCTGTCTTTGAAAACGGGCCTAGACCGCAACCGTCTCGAAAAGGGCACCCTGACCCGGCAGGAGCTGCGCATTCTTTACAAAGCGGTAGCAGATCTTTTGGGCCGAGAGCGTCTGCCTATTGCCATGCCGGCCTGAGTAGTTCAAAATAGCTAGCAAGCTTTGTCCAGGGGTAGCTGCTACACGTGGAAGGCTTTTTTAGGTTTACTTTAAGTTTATTTGCTCGCGCTTAAACCCTTTCATCTCGACTGCGACCGCAGGCTCCTCTCTTGAAGGCTGAGTTTGGGGGACGGGCAATCTCTTGCAATCTCAATCTCTATCTGGAGGCAAACTGGTGACCATACGTACCCTTATCAGTGTGGTTGAGCAGCACATTGCCGGTCTTCCGGGCTTGATCGCAGCTTTGGTGGGGCGAGTAACCGATGGCGTTGCAGTGGCTAGGGTTGCGTACACCAACGATGTGCAGGAGGAAATCTCTCTGGAACAGTTGGGCAACTACGCGGCTGACTTGATACAGGCCAACAATCGCCTCTGCCAGTCGGCAAGCCCTGACCAAGAGGCGGACTACCTTTTGGCCGGCACGTCGGGGTTGCGGGTTGTCATCAAAGCATTTCCCAAAAGCCCCTACTTTGTTTTATTTCTAACTCGCTCTCACACTGACCTCAAGGCAATTTCAGAGCGTGTCAAAGCCATCCTCATCGACGGAAAGCCGCTGTTACCCCCCGTTCAGGACACCACCACATCCACTACTCAGGCTTTGGTGAGCTATGCCAGGCGCTACGCTCCGGATCCCAACTTTGTGGCCATGCGCCTGTCTTTGAAAACAGGTCTAGACCGCAACCGCCTTGAAAAAGGCACCCTGACCCGGCAGGAGTTGCGCATTCTCTACAAAAGGCAGTGGCCGATCTTTTGGGCCGAGAGCGGCTGCCTATTGCCATGCCGGTTTGAGTAGTCGAGAATAGCTGGCGAGGTTTGTCTGAGGGCAGTTGCTGCGCTTGTGGGATCCCCTATTGTTTATCTGAGTTCACTTGCCTATGCTTGAGCATCTACATCTCGACCGCGACCGTAAGCTCATCTCCCTGTTTGGAGAGCCGGTTATCTTCCACTGCCATCACTACAACCTCTTCCTGCAGCAGACCATCGAAGATCCCGACTGGATCGATGGAGTAGGGATCCTGCGCACGGCAGCCCAGGAGATCTTTTACAGTCTTCTGTACGGAGCTTTTAAGACTCTTGGCGTTCAGGAGACCCAAGGGCGCTTGGCAGTGGCAGCCCAGATCTTCAGTTTTTTAGGATTTGGGCGGCTGGCGTTTGAGGTGACACCTTCAGGCGGGGAAGTGCAGCTTACCCATTCTCACTATGCAGAAGGTTGGCTGAGCAAGTACGGAGAGCAGGTCAGCCGCACGCGCCCGATTGACCACTTGGCGGTGGGCTATGTGGCGGCAGCTCTGGATGCCACTTTTGGCGAGCTGGGAAGCTACGGGGCAGAAGAAACGGAGTGTATGGCCGTTACGCGCAAGGATCACTGCGTGATCCAGGTTACTCGGCTGCCGCGGCCCCAGTTGTTGACTCCCAGTCCAGGGATGGGCAAGTTGATCGAGCAGCCGCTCCAGTTCCCCCGGCCCACAACAGCAGTGGACTACGATGCGGTCAACGAAGCTCTGTGGGGCTTGCCTTTGGCCGGAGATGAGCGGGGGCAAATTCGCGCCTTTAACGTGTTGCTAACGCGCATGCCTGCCAACTACTACAACCGCATTCAGTATCGCTTTTTACAGGAGCTGAAGGCGGTGCAGGCTGAGCTGATGGGGGTGGGGGAAGCTCTTATCCGCGAGTCGGGGCATGTCTGTGTGTTCTACACCTTCGGCAACATTATGGAATCCGTGGAGTGGGAAACCCTTGTGGGGCCAATGCTAGAGAAGGATACCGACTGGATCCATGGTGCCTATGCGGTAGCCAGTAGCTTAGGCTGGGGGCGCTGGCAGGCCTTAGAGGTGGTGAGCGGACAGTCTTGTCGGGTGGCGATCGATGGCAACTACGAAGCCAACTACTTTTTGGCTTCCTACCCACGGGCAGAGGATCCCGCCTGCTACTTTGCCCAAGGGGCGGTGCCGGCGATGATGAATCTGGTCTACAACGGCAACATCCAGCAGAAGCCGGTTTTGGATCAAGTCTTCTACAACCGCCTCTTCCAGCGGGGTGGGCTCTTCCACGGCCAGGAGACCAAGGCCAGAGAGAAGGGGGATCCCTGGTGCGAGTTTTACGCCGAGCGGATGTAGGGATCCATGCAGGTGCGTATCCTCAGGCGGCGGGAGTGTGGAGCGGGGTGGGCCACCGACCTGCTGCTGCCACGTTGCCTTGTCTGGTCAGAGGTAGAGGCTCTGGCCCAGGAATGGGGAGCCGCTTGTCGCTGTTTTCAAGGGCAACTGGTGTGGCTGGATCTGCCCTCAGGCCGGATTACGGCTTCGTTGCGGGTGCCCCGCCTAACGTTGCGACTCCACGATGCCAACGCTGAGGCGCAGATCTTAAATCGTTTGCAGCAGTTGGCCAAGTCTTCTGGTTCCCAGACAGAGGGAAGTTAAGGGCAAAACGAGAAGTTTAGCTTGGCACCGACATTTTGCGGCAGACTATCGACCAATGCAGGATCGACTTTCCAGGAGTGCCATGCGCCCACCAAGTTCGAGCCTGCTGAGGAACTGGGAGCCGCGTTCATACTCGCTCATAGTCATAATGTATGCAGCATGCATGCAGCTCGGTACCTACCTTGCCATAGCAAAGAGAGCGCTCCATTCTTGGTTGGGCACACCCGGCTTGGCGATGATCTCAAGGATGCGATTTTGGGCGGCGGGCTGGAATAAACTTTCGACGGCCACTTGGGCTACTTTCGTGCGGGGGATGCTGCCGTCAAAGAGGGTATCCGCCTTGGATAGGACAATGCCATCGTCGTTGTCTTGGTTTTTTAGGCCCCCCGGTCGAACGATGGTGTAGGTGAGGCCGCTCTTTTGCAAGTATTCTTCTGCCCGTTTTTTCCACACTAGGATCAGCCAAAACAAATTGAGGGGGTGGAACAACTGAGACACGCACAGAGAAGAAATCAAAACAAAGTGTTGGATCCCTTTGGCTTTGGCCACATCGACCAGGTTCTTGGTGCCTTCATAGTCGACTCGGTAGGGCTGAAAGGGATCCCAACTGGGCCTGGCCCCGGTGGCACAGAGCACCACCGTGCATCCTTCCATGCCCGTCTCCAGCGTGGCCGGATCCAGCACATCCCCCACCACCACTTCCGCTTCGGGGGGCAAAACTCGAGCGGCCAGCTCATGGCTGCGCACCAGCGCCCGTACCGGGATGTCGCGGCCCACCAACTCTTTGACAATGCGGCGCCCGGTTTCTCCCGTAGCCCCTGCAACAAAAGCCTGCATAAGTTTCTCCTGCAAAGCTGTTTATACCCGGTGTAGCTATTCGAGGATTTGCGGTGGCCCCATCTGCCATTATCTTCCCAAAATCGGCCTCAGGTTCCATCCTTTCCATGACAGGATGGTAGGGATCCTGCGCCCCAGTTCACCCAGTTCATCAGATGGTTGCCCAAGCTGCTCCTACCGCCTACGAGGCTCAAACCCAAGCTCTCGCCCAATCTTTGTTGGCCTCTCTTTGGGGAGAGAAGCGATCCCTGCTGGCCCAGTGGCGGGATCAACTGCGCTGGGAGGACAAGCTGCTGGCCTGGGCGATGGAGAACCCCCACCTGCGCACCCAGTTGTTCCGCTTGATCGATGTCTTGCCCAGCTTGAAAAGTAAGGCTGAGGTGGCCCGCCATTTGCAGGAGTATCTCTTGGATCCGGCAGTAGAGTTGCCGGGGATGCTGAAGAGCCTGCTCAACTTCGCAGACCCCGACTCCCTGCCAGGACAGTTGGCTGCCAGCACTCTCACCGCTGCTGTGGAAGCTCTGGCCCGCCGCTATATTGCCGGAGAAACTCTACAGCAAGTCAGCAAAACTCTGGAAGCTTTGCACCGGCAGGGTATGGCTTTCACCCTGGATTTGCTGGGGGAAGCCGTCATCACCGAAGCGGAAGCCCAATCCTATCTGGATCGCTATCTGCAGGTGATGGAGCATTTGGCAAAGATGGTCAAAACCTGGCCACAACCGCAGCCGGTGCCGCAAGTGTCGGTGAAGCTGACAGCCTTCTATTCCCAGTTCGATCCCATCGATCCCCTGGGGGCCAAAGCCAAAGTGGGGGAACGGATTCGCATCCTGTTGCGCCGGGCAGAAGCTCTGGGAGTCGGGATCCATTTCGATATGGAGCAGTACCGCTACAAATCCCTCACCCTGGCCATTTTGCAGGAGCTGCTGCTGGAGCCGGAGTTCAAAAGCCGCACCGACGTTGGCCTGACGCTGCAAGCCTACCTGCGGGATAGCTACACCGATCTGCAAAACCTGATCGCCTGGGCCAAAGAGCGGGGATCCCCGGTGACGGTGCGCTTGGTCAAGGGGGCCTACTGGGATCAAGAGACCATCCTGGCGGCGCAAAAGCACTGGCCACAGCCGGTTTACAACAGCAAGTCTGCTACCGACGCCAACTTCGAGCGCATGACCCAGCTTTTGTTGGAGCACCACACCCATCTCCACGCCGCCATCGCCAGCCACAATGTGCGCTCTCAGGCCAAAGCCATCGCCATTGCCCAAGCCCTGGAGGTGCCCCAGTCTGCTTTTGAACTGCAGGTGCTCTATGGCATGGCCGATCCCCTGGCCAAGGCCTTGGTGCAGAAGGGACAGCGGGTGCGGGTGTACTGCCCCTACGGGGAGCTGCTGCCGGGTATGGCCTACCTGATCCGGCGTTTGCTGGAAAACACCGCCAACACCTCTTTCCTGCGGCAAAGCGTTCAGGGCTACAACCCCGAGCAGCTGTTGGCCCCGCCGGTCTTGGACGAGGGATCCGTTTTCCAGGCTCCTTCTCTCTCGTTTGCCGCCGCTCCCGATACGGATTTCAGCCAGCCCCAGCAGCGGGATCCCTTTTTTCAGGCATTGGACGAGATCCGGCCTCAACTGGGTCAGAGGGTTCAGCCCTGGATTGCCGGAGAATATCGCCCCACCCGACAAGCGATGCTCTCCCTCAACCCTGCGGATCCTGAACAGGTGGTGGCGGAAATTGGGTTGACCGAGCCGGAACAGGTGGAGCAAGCCTTGGCAGCGGCCCAAGCCAGCTTCCCCAGCTGGAGGCGCACCCCCGTTGCCGTGAGGGCGGGGATCCTGCGGCGGGTGGCGGAGCAAATCGAAGCCCAGCGGGCGGAGCTGGCTGCCTGGATGGTGCTGGAGGTGGGCAAGCCCATTGCCCAGGCCGATGGGGAAGTTTCCGAGGCCATCGATTTTTGCCGCTACTACGCCCAACAGATGGAGGCTCTGGAGCGGGGACGGGAGTGCAACCTGCCCGGCGAAACCAACCATTACCACTACCGGCCCCGCGGTGTGGCGGTGGTGATCGCCCCCTGGAACTTCCCCCTCTCCATCCCCTGTGGCATGACAGCGGCGGCTTTGGTGGCCGGAAACTGCGTGCTCCTCAAACCGGCGGAGCAATCTTCGCTGATCGCCGCCAAACTGGCGGAGTTTATCCTCAAGGCCCTTGCCGAAGCTGGGATCCCGGAGGGTGTTTTTCAATTCCTGCCGGGGGTGGGCGAAGCCATCGGCCCCCTGTTGGTTCAAGACCGGCGGGTGCACCTGATTGCCTTCACCGGATCCCAGGCGGTGGGTTGCCAGATCCTCGCCCAAGCCGCGCAACTGCAGCCGGGCCAGCACCACATCAAACGGGTCATTGCCGAGATGGGGGGCAAAAACGCCATCCTCATCGACGAAAGCGCCGACCTGGATCAGGCGGTCAAAGGAGTGGTCAACTCCGCCTTTGGCTACAGTGGCCAGAAATGCTCCGCCTGCTCGCGGGCGATCGTTTTGCAGTCCATTCACGACCTGTTCTTGGGGCGGCTCATCGAGGCGGTGCGCTCTTTAAATGTGGGGGATCCAGCCCACCCCGGCACCCAAGTTGGCCCGGTCATCGATGCAGAGGCCCAAGCTCGCCTGCAACAGGCCATTCAATCGGCCCAAGCCTATGCCCGCCTCGACCTCAGCCTGCCCGTGCCGGAAAAAGGCTACTTCGTCGGCCCCACTGTGTTCAGCCAGGTGGATCCCCGGTCAGAGCTGGCGCAGCGGGAGCTGTTTGGCCCGGTTTTGGCGGTGATCTCAGCGCCGGACTTTTCTTCTGCTCTGCAGATGGCCAATGCCACCCCCTACGCCCTCACCGGCGGTCTCTACAGCCGCACCCCTTCCCACATTCAACAGGCTCGCCAGGACTTTGCCGTCGGCAACCTCTACATCAACCGCGAGATCACCGGGGCGTTGGTGGAGCGGCAGCCCTTCGGCGGCTTCAAGCTCTCCGGCGTGGGATCCAAAGCCGGCAGCCCCGACTACCTGCTGCAATTTTTAGAGCCGCGCACCGTAACCGAAAACACGCAACGGCAGGGCTTTGCTCCCATCGAGGGATCCTGAGGATCGAGTTTGGGAGGGGCGGTTCAGGGGTTTACTGGAGAGGCTTGGCTACATCCCCAACCTTGAAGCCTGCCCCGCTGAGAATGCGTCCCACACTGGAGCTGTCATCCACCTCCGTCAGTTGGACCTGTCCGGCTGGCTCAGTCAATTTGCGCAAGACTGTCCCCGTGGCCGGATCCTTCACCTCGCGGACGACGCGCTCCACAGAAAGAATCAATCCCACCCGATAGCCATCGCGGCTGCCCTTGTTCAGGATCACCTGGTTGCCGTAGACATCCGCCACCAAGGCGTCAACCGTTGGCAAGGAGCGAGGCTGAGCCGCCAAGCGTCCGGCAAAACCGGCCAACTGCTGGGCAATCTGCTCCACCGCCTGCTGGCTGGCCAAGACCAACAGCTTTTCTTCGTTGCTGGTAGCGGATCCCCCGCCAAAGCCGGCAACCGTGACCGTGCTATCCGACTGGCTGGCGTTGCCTTTGCCCTCGACCACGGCCAAGATCTCGGCAGTACTGGTGCTCACCAAGCGGGCATTCAGCTGCACGTTGGCATCGGCATCCACTGACTCAGCGCCCACCGCCAGCGGGAAGCTGCCGAAGGGAGTTAAGACCGGTGCCCCACCCCCAGAACGGCGCACAGACACATCAAACTGGGTCACACTGCCGAGGATCACCGCATCGACCCCCAGGATCCGGCCTACCTGAGCAGCGGTGTTGGCATCCAGTCGACCGGATAGACCCAGGTTCTGCTCGGCCAAGATCGCGTCCAGCCGCGAGCGCTCGATGACGGAAAAGGTGCCATCTCTCACCAGCCGATCCACCAACAGGTCGCTCACCCCCCGAGAAGCCTCGCGGAAGCTGTAGGGATTGCTGAGGCTGCTGAAATCAAAGTCCAAGACTGCAATCCGAGGACGGGATGTGGGTTGCGGCGCTTGTCCCACCTGTCTGGGGGCAGAGAGGGTGCAGCGAATGTCTTGGGGAAATTGCTGGCAGAGGGCTGGATTGGCGGATTGGGCCACCACCGGGATCCCTGTCCAGCCTAGGCTTACCAAAGGGATCCCGAACAGCAAAACGGAAGAGAGGTTGCGCATGGTTAAACGATCTCCTAGATCTGGGAAGTGGCCACAGTTACTCTCAGCTTGCACCCAAAAGAGCTTCAGGGCGGTGACCGGTATCACCTGGCAGCTAAGGGCTAAGGATCCTGACGTCGCCTGTTCCCAGAAGATGCCCTACACTCTACCGACTACAAGGTTGTTGAAAAAAGGGATTGAGAAGGTTTGTATAGAAGAGTTGACAAATCTCAACCCTGTTGAGCAAAGGTACTCGCTCTCTGCAATTGACATCCTCCCCGGCCTGAAGGCCGGAGATTCCTACCACGCTGCGCATGGATGGCTCCTTGCGCAGTCGTCTCGGCGGGTTCCTGCTTCCGACCGC
>NZ_JANSHM010000087.1:0-9896 GCF_047461635.1 Synechococcus sp. W55.2
CCGTGGTTGGCTTGCCAACTGCAGGGCTACCGAAAGCCCGCCCCGTACTGCGAAGCAGTCAGGGTCGGGTAGTTTACACCACAGATCCGGTCACGTAGCGTTGCGGAGCAACAGGAGCAACAAAGTTTGTACGGGGAACATGAGGTGGAGTTGAGAAGAGGTGCCTAGCCCAACCTTTGAACAGCCTGAGGAAATCCGAGCGCTTTTTGACCGCATTGCTCCCCACTATGACTCCCTCAACCAAACCTTGAGCCTGGGCCTCCATCAGGTTTGGAAGCGTATGGCCGTGCGTTGGTCGGGCGCCAGCTCAGGAGGATATGTGCTGGATCTGTGCTGTGGAACCGGTGATCTGGCTCTGCAGTTGGCCCGCCGAGTAGGACAAAGGGGACATGTGGTGGGCCTAGATTTCTCTCCCGCCATGCTGGCGATTGCCCGGCGTCGCTCCCGGCTCTTCCCTGGCTACTCCCTGGAGTGGGTTTTGGGAGATGCCTTGGCCTTACCTTTTCCCGACAGTAGCTTCGATGCCATTACCATGGGCTACGGCTTGCGCAATGTAACCGATATTCCCCAAGCCTTGCGAGAGATTAGGCGAGTACTGAAGCCAGGACGTCGTGCCGCCATTTTGGATTTTCACCGCCCCACAGGGATCCCTCTTTGCGAACAATTTCAGCGCTGGTACTTGAACACTCAGGTGGTTGCCCAGGCCAAAACTTTGGGACTGGGATCCGAATATGCCTACATTGATCCCAGCCTAGATCGCTTTCCCTCTGGAGAAGAGCAACGACAAATGGCCCTGCAGGCAGGGTTTGCCAGTGCCAAGTTCTACCCCCTAGCGTGGGGCATGATGGGGGTACTGGTGATTGAGAAGTTTCGTATTGTTTCCATTAATTCCACTAATTCCACTTCCCCGAAGGGAAGCGACTCCCGCCGATTATAACCCTTGTCCAGAGCGGGATCCAGGGGCCTAGATCGACAGGGTCTCGTTTAAGGACTCCGTCCCGCTGGCGCGAAAGGACTCCGTCCCGCTGGCGCGATGAGAGGCTAGGGAGCAACGATATAACGATCCTGCGAGAGGCGCTCGTTGCCTTCCCACCTTGCTGGTTTGCTCTGGCTGCAGACAGATGTGAAGACTGGGCTTGGGACCCAATTTTTGGGTAAAACTCCCTAGGTAAAAATTACTACAAACCACCACAAGAGCTGGGATCCCAATTTGGGAAGCTTGCGAACCCTAAATGCCTGGGGACTTGCTGGGTGGGCTTTCTTCGGCTACTGCTTGCCTGCGTCGATCCCCGATGCCGCAATCACCACAGCATTCCGGTCGCTTGAAGTCGTCCCAATGGATGCAAGCCCGGCAGCCTTTCAGCATTTCCGGCCAGCGCTCCCGAATCAACAGTTGCCGCAGCCTGACTTCCCGTGATTCCTGAAAGGGGTTTTGGAATTGAACCATAGCTTTTGGGTTTCCCATCTCTCTTAATCTGGTATAAAAGCAGATTTGAGTTTGGGATCGAGAAACATCAGTATAGCTTAAGGTTTGTGGTGGCCCAATCTTTTTTGCCAGTTTAAGACATTCGAGACAGACCAATCTGCTTTTATTCATCACCTTGGGAAAAGATCTACCAAAAAATGTAAACAGGTCATATAAAACTTAACTCATTTTTTCTCCGCTTAAAACAAAGGTGGGATCCAATGCCAGCAGCATTTGAGTCCGACCGCGGTGTTCCAGGCGGTTCACCGCCGATTGAATCACCTCCACATGATGAGCCCGCACAGCGGCCAGGCCGGCAGAAAGGCCGTAGAGCCCATCCAAAGAGTTGGTCGTCGCCACGACCCGCCCGTTGGGGCTGAGATGGCTCCAGCAGGCTTCCAAGATCTCGCGTAGGGGGTGGCCTCCCTCAATGCAGATGCGATCCGGTGCCGGAGAAAGGTGTTGCAGACAATCGGGGGCAGTACCTTGAATCACCTGCACGTTGGTGAGGCCAAATTTCTCGCAATTGCTCTCGATTAGGCTGACTACCTCGGCATCTCGCTCGATGGCAATCACGCGAGCTTTGGGGCATAGAACAGCCGCTTCAATGGCAATTGTGCCGGTTCCGGCGCCGATATCCCACAGGCAGTGGTTCTCTCCCAGGCGCAACTGGCTTAGCACCAACACGCGCACCTCACGAGGGCTCATCGGGATCCCTGGGATGCGTTCAAAGGCAGAGTCTGGGATCCCTGGGGTGCGGTAGGGCCAAGAGAAGGCGGCTGACATGGGTAAAGTACCGTTGCAGAGGAAGTTTGTCTATACATATCCCTCAGCATAGAGCGAATGCTCAACAGGCCATCTCCAACCTGATAGGGGTGCCGCTTCTCCCGCCCAATCATTGCCCAGATGGGCACCACAAACGCCCTCTGAGCTCAACGGAGTGGTTGGAGCAATTCCCAACCGGCAAAGCTGCAGTCCAAAACCAAAATGATCCTGCCCCCTTGAGGAATCGAGTTGGACACTAGGGAAGTTCTGGAGACAAGCGGGATCCCTGTTACCCGAGAGCTAGTTTTGCACTGGATGTAGCTGGCGCTGCCGGAAAAAGTTGTAGTTGGGGCAATGTTCAGTACAAGAGGATCTTAAGAACGTTTCCTTGAACTGGAGCCTATCAAACCATCCATCCAAAGAATAAGCTTTGCTCGCAGATACAGCCAAATCTCATCATTTGCCCGCAACAGGAATAGAACATATAGGCTCAATACGACGAAAACACACAGGTTCCCTAAAAAAGTGTAGGTTTGGATAATTTGATTCGGTGCTCCAGCCAAAGTCGTAGTTTAGGCGGTTCATATCCCCCCTGGCATCTCCTTGGCCGCCCAACAAAGTTCCCCAGGGAACCTCGGCCAATCCCAGTCTGATGCTGTGCCATTCCCAAAAGCTTCTCCACAGGCTGCTGGCCGCGATCCCCAGCACGACAAATCGCCAAAAATCCCATCGCCAGCGATCTGGCAAGGGAAAATAAAAGCTGGCCATCAGAAAGGTGCTGAGATAAAATTCTCCTCCAACGCCGCTAAAGACAAACAACATCTCCCAGGTGCGATTGGGCATCAGCCAGGTCATGTAAAACTGCAATAGAGCAAGAAAGATGGCCAGCACCTGCAGCCACCCAATCCGCTCCTTGCGGGCTGACCAGAAGAGTAGAATCAGTAAAAAGAGGATTCCAAAATACACAAAGGGATCCCTCTGCGAGCTAACGCTTGTCCAGCCGATGGGCAGAGGCAAAGCCCGATACCCGCTCCACCAGGCGACGGTGGCATGGCCAAATTCGTGGATCCAAATGTGAAGAGGCAAATGCAACAACTGCAACAAGCCTATGTTGTTCACCATCAGGGCCACCGCAAACGCAGCCGGGTAAGCCCAAGCGTTGACTGCCCAGTTATCGAAGGAAAACCGATCCCAACGCTGCCGGGATCCCAGCTTTAGGCTCTGCCGCCAGAGCAAGCGTGAGCCGCGGAAAGCGCAAATCTCCACTTGATCCAGCCGTGGAATCCGCAGTTGCTTCAGGATCAGAAACAGTTGGGCGGCGGCAACTTGGGGGGAGAGCTGAGGCCGATAAGGGGATCCGATGAGGTGAATGTGCAGGGTCTCGTCGGCAAAGTCTACCTGAGCACACCAGCGACGCCGCAGCAGCTCCATCCGCACAACCTGCACAATTGACTGGGCGTGTCCAGCTCGGGCCAGGGCTAGGGGATCCGGTGGTTTGGGCATCCCAAGATACCTCGCCGGAGAACAAGCAGTGGGATGGAGAAGATACGCCCATTATCCTCTGGCCCCGCAAGCAAGAGCGGAATTGCGCTCCTTCTCAGGCTGCTCCGAAAGCAGGTTGGTATAGTTGCAGGTGTGGGGAGTGGATGGAAGGTCATGCCCGAATTTGGCAAGCCGGGGTCAAGGCAGATATGGGGGGCGATGCTGCTGTTGAGCTTGGCGGGGGCAGGGCTGTTTCCCCCGGAATCTGTCCAGGCTCAGGCGATTACAGCCCCAGGTTTATCGCGCATTGAGCGTTGGTACTACGACCCCCAGCAGGGGCGGCTGGAAGTTAACACCCAGGGCGAGGTGCGGCCTTTCCTGTTTGTTCTGCAAAACCCCCCCAGAGTGGTGCTGGATTTTCCCAACACCCGCTTCGGACGGGAGCCCCAGACCCAGACCTTTGCAGGCCGTGTCGCCTCTCTGCAGATTAGCCAGCTTACGGATACCATCACCCGTTTTGTGCTCTATCTGCAGCCGGATCAGCCCCTCAGCCTTAACCACCTGCAACTGCTCACTGCCGGCCCCTCTCGCTGGGCTGTTCAATTCACCCAGGCCGGATCTCTCTCTTCTTCTCCCCCTTCATCTGCCGGCTTATTGGGAGGTTCCAGGGATCCCTTCCCGCCGTCCCCGCCTTTGCCGACACTGCCTCCCCGACGCCCGGCACCCACCCCATCTCCTCGCTCCGGCCATCAAATTTTAGAGGTATCCCCGCAAGCAGAAGGCTTTTTTATCCGTACCCAAGGCAGCCCCTCCACTACGGTGCGGCGCATCCTCGATCCGGATCGGGTAGTGGTGGATTTTCTCAACACCACCCTCAGCCCTGCCCTCACCCAGCGAGCTTATGTCATCAACCGTCTGGGGGTTTCGCGGCTGCGTATCGGGCAGTTTGAGCCCACCGTTGCTCGGGTAGTGCTGGATGTGGATTCCTCCGGTGGCGACTGGGAAGCCCGCTACGACCCACAGCGAGGTGGGATCTGGATCCAGCCTGCCGGGGGTGCTGCCCAGGCCAGCCTTTTGCCCGAGGTCAGCTCTGTCAACAGCAGTGGGCCGCTGGCCACGTTGCAATCGGTTCAGCTCCAGGGCAACCAGTTGATCATCAGCGCCGATGGATTCATGTTCTACCGGGCCGGCTGGGATCCCGAGAGTGGTGGCTACCGCATCAACGTGGCGCCCGCTCGCCTGCCCCAGTCTATGCCGGATCCCGGCTTGCCGGTTGGAGGGCCGGTGGAGCGGATCCGCTTTGTCCAGGAAGATGCCCGCACGGTCAGCATTCTGGTGCAGCCCGCCGAGGAGTTCAATGTCTTCGAGCCCAACCCCGGCCAGGGATCCCGCCGCATTACCTTGGAGCTGCGACCTCTGAATGCTCCTCCACCAATACCTCAGCCGCAGACGCCCGGCCCTGCCTCCCCTTCCACCCCCCAATCTCTGAACCGGACGGTCATTGCCATCGACCCCGGCCACGGGGGACGGGATCCCGGTGCCATCGGGGTGGATGGGATCCAGGAGAAGGACATCGTGCTCTCCGTTGCCCACCAGGTGCAACGACTGCTGCAGGAGCGGGGGTACGGGGTGGTGATGACCCGCACCGATGACCGGGAAGTGCTGCTGCAACCGCGGGTGGATATGGCCGTTCAGGCCAATGCTGCCCTGCTGGTGAGCATTCATGCCAACGCCCTGGATCGCTCCGGCATTCACGGCATCGAGACCTATTACCTGCGACCTGATAGCGCCGAGCTGGCCGCCATCTTGCACCGCAGCTTGGTCAGGGCCACCGGTGCTGCTGACCGGGGGATGAGACGAGCCCGCTTTTTTGTGGTGCGGGAAACACCTGTGGGTATGCCCTCCGTGCTGCTGGAGTTGGGATACGTAACCAACCCAACCGAGGGGCGAAAATTGGCCACTGCCGAATATCAGGCTATTTTGGCGCGGGCCATTGCCGATGGCATTGAGACTTTCTTGCGCAGTCGCTAGCCGTTGGCTGAGCTTGTTCATGTCTATCGGATCTCTCAATTGATCCTTAACTGATCGAATTGACGATCCAGTTGGCCCAGTTGATCTCAGAGGGAAGGCAGGGAATCTGTCGCCGAGATTCTCGAAAGCAGGGTAGGATACAGCAGCTTAGGCCAAGGTGTTGAGGAGAACGGAGCATGCAGTGGGAGTGGAAGTCAGAGCCAGATCCCAGTTGGCCAATTGGGGTGTTTGACAGCGGCTTGGGCGGGCTGACGGTTTGGCGAGCCTTACGCCGCCGGCTCCCCCAGGAACGGCTCATCTACTTCGGCGACACAGCGCGGTTGCCCTATGGGGAACGCTCGCCAGAGGAGATCCTGGCCTTTGTGCGGCAAATTCTGACATGGATGCAGGCACAGCCGGTGAAGCTGGTGGTGATGGCCTGCAATACCAGCTCGGCCTTGGCTCTGGACCACGTGCGGCAGGAGTTTGCCCTGCCCGTTCTGGGGTTGATCCTACCCGGCGCCCAGGCAGCACTGGCCCAAGGATCCCGCATTGGGGTGCTCGCCACGGTGGCCACGGTCAAGAGTCGCGCTTACTCAAGAGCCATTCAAGAGTACAGCGCTCTGGATCCCAAACGTTTTCCGTACCCCGTTTACTGTTGGGAGCAGGCCTGCCCTGAGTTCGTCCCTCTCATTGAAGCCGGATGGCTGGATAGCCCTGCTCTGCGACAGGCGGCTGAACGCTACCTGCAACCGCTGTTGCAACAGGGGATCGATACTCTTGTCTATGGCTGTACTCACTACCCCCTGCTGGATCCAATCCTGAAGCCTTTGCTGCCGTCCTCGGTCAAACGGGTAGATCCAGGGATGGCGCTGGTGGGATCCCTGGCCCGCGAATTGAGCTTATGGGGCTTGCGCCGCCCCTCGACCGCTGCCCAGGAGGAACCCCACCGTTTCTGTGTGAGTGGGGATCCAGAGCGGTTTGCCCAGTTGGCCGCCCCTTGGTTGGGCTTTCGGCCCCAGGTAGAACGGGTGGAATTGCCGGCTTTCCTCCGTCCCTGAACGCCTCTCTTCTTGGGGAAAAGATTGGGGGCCCCTCAACGGGTCATCACCTGCAAGGGGAAGCGCTCCGCCAGCTCCCCCTCCACTTTGGGAAGCCATTCCTCTTGGAACACCCACACCTGCCCCTGCTGCACGCGGCCATCGGGGTTTTGCGTCAGCTCCAGCCAGTACACAAATTGGTTTCCCCGCAGCACCACCCCTTGGATGGCAAGGGCCAAGGTATAGCCCGGACTGCTTGCCAGAGCTTCTGGGGACGGGTAGCGAATCACCTCCACCGCCTGATCCAGATCGGCGGCGATCTCCGGCCCATAGACATCGCGAATGGCTTGAAAGAGATCCTCTGCTGTCAGTCCTTGGGGGCGAAAGAACGTCATCCGTTCCGAGCGAATCGTCTCCCGATCCAGCGGGTTGATGATCCGTCCCGGTGGAGCCACCGAAGCCAAGAACGTAAAGCGGGATCCATCCGGCTCCACTCGGTTGATGTTCAGGGTTTCGCCTGGACGGGGCCGCAGCACAGGATTGTCCCTCACCCAGGCCGCCACCTGATCCGGAGATTGCCCAGGGATCCCCCAAGCTGCCGACCGAAGGCCCGCCACTGCCCAGCAGGCCATTGCCAAACCGGTTCCTCGCACCCAGCGCAGCCTTTTGCCCCAGCAGGACAGAGCCCTTGTTGGCTTTGCACCCAAGACCGGCCAGCGATCGCAACGCACGTTCCCATTCCTCCGGGCGAACAACACAAAACTGAAAGAGATCAATTGAGGTAAGAGATCAATTAGGCGGGCATGGGCAGATCCATCCTCGATGCAAGCGCCCAACAGTCTTGCCCCTCCCCACTGTACCTGAAGATGTCGGTGCGCCTGTTGCGTCTGAGCGCGAGCATTGCGGCCAATGGTTGCAAAGATCCCTCGGCAAGATGCGCAGATCCCCACGGCCTGATCCCGCAAAACGTAAAAAATACCTTAAGATAAGATCAACGGTAAGCATAAGATCAACGGTAAGCAAATCTCATACGCACTAGGTCAGCACCTCAGGAGGTAACCGATGGCTCTCGTTGCAATGCGGACGCTGCTGGATCATGCCGCCGAACATGGCTACGGCATTCCTGCCTTCAACGTCAACAACATGGAGCAGATCCAAGCAATCATGCAGGCAGCCCATGAAACCAACAGCCCTGTTATCCTGCAAGCCTCTCGAGGGGCACGCAAGTATGCGGGCGAGAACTTTCTGCGGCACCTGATCCTGGCGGCAGTGGAGACCTACCCCCACATCCCCGTCGCCATGCACCAAGACCACGGCAACAGCCCGGCTACCTGCTATTCCGCCATCCGCAACGGCTTCACCAGCGTCATGATGGATGGATCCCTCAAGGAAGATGCCAAGACCCCGGCCAGCTACGAGTACAACGTGGCCGTTACCTCCGAGGTGGTGAAAGTGGCTCATGCAATCGGGGTGAGTGTGGAAGGGGAACTGGGCTGCCTGGGATCCCTGGAGACGGGCCGTGGGGAAGCGGAAGATGGCCACGGTGCGGAAGAGGCGCTCAGCCATGACCAACTCCTCACCGACCCCGACCAAGCGGTGGACTTTGTGGAGCGAACTCAGGTGGATGCGCTGGCCGTAGCCATTGGTACCAGCCACGGCGCCTACAAGTTCTCCCGTAAGCCCACCGGCGACATTCTGGACATGGAGCGCATCGCCGAGATCCACCGCCGCCTGCCCAACACTCACCTGGTGATGCACGGTTCCTCCTCCGTGCCCAAGGAGCTGATCGACATCATCAACGAATACGGCGGCTCCATTCCCGAGACCTACGGTGTGCCGCTGGAAGAAATTCAGCGGGGCATCCAAAATGGAGTGCGCAAAGTAAACATCGACACCGACAACCGCCTGGCCATCACAGCTGCCGTGCGCCGCGCTCTGGCCGAGAATCCGAAAGAGTTTGATCCCCGCCACTTCCTCAAGCCTTCCATCAAGGAAATGCAAAAAGTCTGTGCTGAGCGCTACATTGCCTTCGGCTGTGCTGGCCATGGCACCAAAGTTCCGGTGGTTACCTTGGATGAGATGGCAGCCAAGTATGCTTCTGGAGCTTTGGCGGCTCAGGTGAAGAAGACCGTTGCGGTCTAGTCCCCACATCCTGCAAGAACTCTGGAATGCTTGCCGGGGCGCTTCCAGGGTTTTCCTTGGAGATCAGTTAGGTCACTGGACTCAGATTGGACAAATAAGGGGATCCAGCGGGGATCCCCTTTTGCTTTGGAGGAACTTGATGCGTTTTGGGGGTCAGGCAGCTTTTGCCGCAGAACGTTTTTCCGTCTCAATTTGATGGTTCAGCAACGCCAAGGTTAGGCAGTCCAACAGTTCCAGGTCAGCCTCAGAGTAGCGCCGCTGAAAGAGCAGCTCATTGATGCGGTTCTCTTGGTCCAAGCTGAGGAAGCCGCTGCGGAACACCTGCTCCACGATTTCTTGGATGCTGGAGGGCAGAGTAACAGAGTCAAGACTTGTATTCATGGCTGGTTCTGTTTGAGAGATGGTTTTTGAAGGGAGAAGACTATCTTTGCCAAGAGGTGAGGTAGCGCTGCTCGATGTCCTGCAGGGAAAGATGGGAAGCCCTGGGCCGCGGCTCATTCACGGAGGAGACATCGTTCTGCCACTTGAGGGATACTCCCAGCAGTGCTCCCAAAGAGAAGCTCTCGCTCAATAGGGCTGCTATGCGGTAAGTACGGTAGTCCAGGGTTAGATCTTCACTGACTTGCATCTGTGTTTCCTCCGTATTTCTAACGTTCATGCCCCTATCATAGCCTCGAGATCAGTGGAAGTACAGAGAAACATCGAGGATTTACGTAGGCAATTTGTACGTTTCTTCTACGCGATTTGGCGGATATCGGTGGGATCCCAGGGGTCTTTGGGGCGGGTTCAGGGTTGAGTCAGGGATCCCAGCCCAGCAGAGCACAGATGTCCGCAGCCAGGGTGGCGGCGTTGAAGGGTTTGCCGATGAGGCCATTGGCTCCAAGCTGAGCCAGAGAGGAGGGTGAAACTGGGAAATTGACATCCTCCCCGGCCTGAAGGCTGGAGATTCCTACCACGCTGCGCATGGATGGCTCCTTGCGCAGTCGTCTCGG
>NZ_JANSHM010000088.1:0-9661 GCF_047461635.1 Synechococcus sp. W55.2
TTGGAAACAAACAGAATGCTATCGCTGCATAGTTGAACAGTGATGTTCAGCAGTGTTCAGCGTAAATGTATCAGAAAGTTCAACATGGCGCAGATTCGCGAGATTCCCCTTGCCCAAATTCGCCGCCCTTTGCCGCGGCAAACGGATCCGGATAAGGTTCGGGCGCTGATGGCTTCCATTGAAGCAGTCGGCCTACAGGAGCCCATTGAGGTTTTGGAAGTGGAAGGGGAGTATTATGGGTTCTCCGGCTGCCATCGCTACGAGGCATTTGTCCGCTTGGGCAAGGAGCGGATCCCCTGCCGGGTGCGAAAAGCGCCACGTGCTGTTTTGAGGCTACACCTGGCCTGAAAGGGATCCCTTCTGGCCCGGCTCCTCTTCGGCGGTGTAGCCCCGTTCGTAGGCAAAACGCACCAGTTGTGAGCGATTTTCCAGAGAGAGCTTGCTGAGGATGTTGGTCAGGTGAGTTTGCACAGTGCGCGGGCTGATGAACAGCTTCTCGCCGATTTGCTTGTTGGTGAAGCCGCGAATGACTTCCCGAAAGACCCGCTCCTCAGCAGGGGTCAGAGGCAATTCGGGTGGGGTGGGGCGGGGGTCCGCTTCCGGTTTTGGCTGGGACTGCTGTTGGATTAGCCGCAAAATTTCCGATTGGGTGCGGCGGGAGCGTTCAATCTGGGCCTCGATTTTGGCCACCAACTCCAGGGGTTCAAAGGGCTTGATGATGTAGTCATCCGCCCCCCGCTCGTAGCCCTGAACTCGGTCATCGATCTCTCCCCGCGAAGAGAGAAAAATGAAGGGGACGAGCTCGCCGCCGCGCTGTTGGCGCAGTTGTCGGCAAAACTCGAAGCCGTCCATTTCCGGCATCACCACATCTGAAACCACCACATCCGGCTGCTCTTGGGCAAACAGACGCAACCCTTCTACACCCGAAGCGCCTGTACAAACCCGATAGCCATGCTGAGTCAGGTGGCGGCTCAGCACCTTCAGGGAGAGGGGATCGTCATCTACGACCAGTACACGCTTCATGAGGACTCGAGGAGGCTGTTAGGGAAAAGGGTAAAGCGCTATTCACCTGTTATCTGTCGCTATTTTAGGGAGACGGACAGGATTCGTCATTTGGCTGGGGTGCCTTGACCCATAATAGTGGTTTCAAGGGTGGCCTGGTTGAAAGCTGAAGACTACGGTAGCTGTGAAATGAGGGACTGAACCTGGCCCTCTAAGCTCCCATTCCTGAGTACTGTTGCAAGCCTTTGCGCCACAACCAGCGATTGGCCAGCCAAAACAGGCCCGCCCAGGCCAGGCCCAGGCCAAAGCCGCGCAGAATATCCACCGGGATCCCTGCCCAGAGGCTGGCGGGAAAATGCACCAGGTAGGGGAAGGGTGTCCAGGCCAAGACCTGGCGCACGGGTGGTGGGAACACCTCCAGAGGAGCGATCACCCCCGAGAAAAACAAGTACACCAAAAAATGGAACTGCTCCAAGGCCGTCACCCGTTCCACCCAAAAGGCCAGCAGCGCCAGGGTGTACTGCATGAGAAAGCGCAGGGCAAAAGCCAGGAGAATGGCCAGGGATCCCAGCCCCACCTGTGCCCAAGAGGGGATCCAAAAGGCACGGGGGTAGAGGACGAAGAAAAGGGCGATTAAAACCAGGGTAAAGGGGAGACGGGCCAAGCGCTCCATCAGGTGGCTGGCCACATGGTGCCAAGCGGGATCCAGAGGCTGCAACAGGAGGGGAGATAATCTGCCTTCGACCACCTCTCGCTCAAAGTCCCAGATGACCCAGACGATGGTGAACTGGCGCACCAGGAACACCGCCAGAAAGTAGCGGATGAACTCCAGAGCAGACAGCGAGAAGTCTCCTGAGCGGGCTGCCTCGCTCCACACCCCCATCATGATCAGGGGCAGGGATCCGGCCAACACCCACAGGATCAGCTCGGCCCGGTACTCCAGCATGTAGGCGTAGTAGGCGGAGAAGAGGGCACCCAACTTGCGAAAGAAGGCGTTCATGGAGATTCCGGTTGCGCAAGCGCTGCGGAGCAATACGAGACTGGCGGACGCAAAGTGGGCAACAAGCTGGCCAGGCTGACCACCGCTCCCACCACAACAATTGAAGGCGGTGCTACGGGCGAGGGCTGCCCAGCCAGAGTCTGCAGGCGGAGCAGATGAATCTCTTGCTCAGGGGTGGTGCCCCAGCGGATCAGGGCAACCGGGGTATCGGGAGCTTTCCCTCCGGCCAACAATTCGGCGGCAATGTGGCTGAGGTTGTGCATGCCCATGTAGATCACCAGGGTTTCCACCGCCCCGGCCAAAGCCCGCCAATTGACCTGAGGGCGGTATTTCCCTGCCGCCTCATGTCCGGTAACAAAAGCAACTGAGGAGCTGAGGTCGCGATGGGTGAGAGGGATCCCGGCATAGGCGCTGGCGGCAATGCCCGCCGTAATTCCCGGCACCACCTCCACTGGGATCCCGGCCTGCACCAGAGCCAACATCTCCTCGCCGCCTCGCCCAAAGATGAAGGGATCCCCCCCTTTGAGCCGCACCACCACGGCTGCCGTCCGAGCTTTCTCCATCAGCAAGGCTGTGATCTGCTCCTGGGGCAAGGTGTGAGCGCCGCAGTGTTTGCCAGCATAGATCCGTTCTGCCGTCGGCGGGATCAGCTCCAGGATGGAGGATCCCACCAGAGCATCGTAGATGACCACATCCGCGTGGGCGAGTAGCGCCTTTCCCTTCACCGTCAGCAGCCCTGGATCCCCAGGCCCTGCCCCCACCAAATACACTTTGCCCATCTCAAGTCCTGGTCGCGTCATTGCTGTTGGAAATATCCATTTTGAGGGAACGGGAAAGATTCGGCTATTCCAGCGCCGGGCTAAAAGCCTGGAGTGTCTCCACAATGGCCTGCATCAGTTGAGGATCCCGCCAGAGGGGCGGCTCCACCTGGATTTGGAGCAGAGGCCATTCCCGCTGTAATCGCTGAGCCTGTTCTTGTAGGGCGCGCAGCAGACCGCCTGGAAAGAGAAAAAACGGCAGCACCCGCAGGCGGTATTGGCTGAGGCGTAAGCAATGGATCACAGCCGCCTCCAAAGTGGGGGACTGGGCAGCAAAAGCCACATGCAAGGGGATCTCGGGCAAGCGCCGTTGCACAGTTTGGATCCCGGCTTGGAGCTGGGCGGCAAACCCCGGCAGACGGCTGCCATGGCCAAGCACAATCCAGGCATCTGCCCGTTCGCCGGATTGCCTGAGCGTTGCAGAGCAAGAGGGCTGTGGAGCCAGAATGCGAGCCACCAACAGATCCAGGAGGGCCGGGTGCTGGCCAATGGGGGGTGTTAACCGGATGGGCAGGCGCGGCCAGCGAGCTTGAACCTGCTTCACCGCAGCCGGTAAATCCTCTTCCACATGGGATCCCTCGCCCATAAACAGCGACAGCAGCACCACTTGATCGGGAGATCGGCCTGCGCCCAGCCAAGCTGCCAGCCGTCCTTGAATCTGTTCGGCCAGGGTGAGAGGCTGACCTTCCAACTGGGCCAGCTCCACCGGCTGGGGAGCCAGCTGCTGCTGCACCCGGGCCAACAAATCTGCCAAAGCCTGCTGATAATCGGGATCCCGGCTGCCGTGACAGACCAAAAACACCAGGGGATTGGAGGACATGGCAGAGGTCAGGGATCCGAGCGGAAGGGTTCCATTTTGCTACTTTAGGGGATCCCGCCAACTTCTCGCGTAGGATCTGCGCGTATGATTTGAAGAGTACACACCCTCTTTCCCAGCTTCGTCAGCCCTTTCCCAGGTTTTCATGTCATTTGAGAATCGTTCCACCGCCCCTGAACTCTTAATCCATGTCTTGCGGGAGGGGTTGACCGAATCTATCCATCATTGCCAAGCTGTCGTGGCCGATAGCCGCGGGCGTTCTCTGGCCATGGCCGGCAACAGCACCACCCCTGTTTTTGCCCGTTCTGCCCTCAAACCTTTCCAAGCACTGGCCATGCTCTCCACCGGCATCCGCGAGCGCTACCGCCTCAGCGAGAAAGATATTGCCATCATGTGCGGATCCCATCAGGGCACCACGGCTCATGCGCGGCAGGTGTTCAGTATACTGTGGCGGGCCGATCTGTCTCCCGATTTGCTGGTCTGCCCCACCCCACCCGGCAAGCCCAGCCCCCTGTGCCACAACTGCTCCGGCAAACATGCTGGCATGCTCGTGGCCAGCCGCGCCCAAAACTGGACCTTGTCAGACTACGCCCAGCGGCAGCATCCGGTGCAAGCCCTGGTGCGGGCCAAGCTGGCGGATTTGCTGCAAATGCCCTCGGAAGAGTTTTTGTTTGCGCGGGATGACTGTGGGGTGCCCACCTACCAACTGCAACTGAATCACCTGGCCTCCCTATTCGCCCAACTGACTGCTGGCGAGCGGCCCGACTTGGAATCGGTAGCACGGGCCATGACCCATCACCCGGAGATGGTGGCTGGACAGGGGTGTTTCGACACGGAGTTGATGCGGGCTACTCAAGGGGATCTGGTGAGCAAATCGGGTGCTGAAGGGATCCAGTGCATTGGCCGGGTGGGGGAAGGCATGGGCCTGGCCATCAAGGTCCAGGATGGAGCCGCCCGGGCCAAGTATGCCCTGGCTTTGCACCTGCTGCAGCGTATGGGCTGGATTCAGCCTGCTGCTGCTGAAATGCTAGGGGAGCGCTTCCTCTCCATTGGCCCTTACACCCGCCTTGAGGTGGAAGGGGAACTGCGTATGCCTTGAAGAGCCGGAGGTGGGAAGGCCTTGCACCCAAACTCTTGGTGATGCTAGGTTTCTCGAAGAAAAGGCCCAAAAACTAATGATTGAAGCCCTCTTCAAGACTCTTGACGACGAGCTAGGCAAGCTATTTGCCCTGACTAAGAAAGCAAAGGAGACCGCAGGGAAAGCCCAAGTCGCTTGTAAAGGAGGGCAAGTTCCAGCCCTGAGCCGCCAGCTACAAGGCTGTAGCTCTGTCCTCAGCGAGGCTCTTTCCCAGGTGGAGACGGTAAGACAAGCCCTTGAACAAACCCAGCAGGTTTTGGAGAGAACTTCTCTTGAAGAACTTGCTAGCGAGGTAGGAGAACGAGTCGGCCAGCCTTGGCTGCCTACGGAAAGCCCCCATGTCTTTGTAGCTTTCCCCGCCTTAGTGCGCTTTTCCAGGGAGGGAGTGCGCATAGATCGCAAGCTTCTACGCTCTCAACGGCCCAGTGCCATTGCAGAGAAGATTCTCCGAGCAAGAATGACCAAAGGGAAAGAAACTAATCCAGAGGTAGTTCTTGAACGCATCTGGAAAGCGGCAAAAATTGCAGCGGGTTACTTGAGAAAGTCAAGCGCAGAGCTGCCTCGTTCTCTTCAAGTACCTGCTCGCGATGTCTTCGAGGTGCTCCACCTCAACAACCCAGACTACACCGAAGTGGAGTTTACGCGGCATCTTTACCTCTTGGATCGAAATGGCACCAACCATGTGGAGGGCTACCGCTTGATCTTCTCCGCGTCTACAGGCACGCGCTCGGGTCGCTACTACCGCATTCGAGACGAAGCTGGGGTGGAGCACGCCTACTATCTTTTGGAGTTTGAGAAGCTATGAGCGAAGAGGGCCAGGGTCGGCTAGAGCCTGATTTGTGGCTGCGCTGTCTGGAAGAAGACTACTTGCGTTCTTTTATCCCTGAAGGTGGTGCCACTGTCAAGCTGGCCGTTGTTCCGAAAGATTCCTACTCTTGGGTGCGGAAAGCGCTGCTGGAAAAGCTTAACCAGTATTCCTTTCATATTTTTGATTTGACAGAGGAGTGCTTAAAGCTGCATTCAGTCGAACAGCTTTGGTTTGCCCTTGCTCAGAGAGTAGATTGGGAGACTTTTGCCAAAGATCTGCGCTTCAACATTCTCCAAAAAATTGGATACCCTCCCAGGCTAGATCTGCAGGACTGCACTTTAGAGCAGTTGGCCGAATTCTATCAGATTGAAGCCCGTGAGATCAAACTAGAGTTTCAGCGGGAAATTAAGAGAGGTATTTTTCTGGATTACTCACTAGCCCTTGACTTTCGCAAAGCCATAGTCCGACTTGTCTACGAACCCCTTCAAAGCCCAGGCACTCTGGAAGGTCTATGCTCTGCAATTCAAGAGTGGCTTAAAGGTACGCTGAGCTCTATCAGCCGGGTGCGTGAAGCGGCTATTTTTCGAAAGATTGACAGGACAAATGCTCGAGAGATTCTACTTTCTTTCTTAAGACTATTTACACGACGATCCGGCTTAGTAGCAGTCCTTGTCAGCTTGCTTCACTACTACGAGCGGACCCCCAGTGGACGCCCTAACTTTACCAGTCGACAAATCCTTGAGCTCTACGAGACTTTGCGTGAGTTTATCGATGCGGAGAGTGAACTAGAAAAAACTGTGTTAATTTTCTTAGCTCCTCCAGAGTTTATTGAATCTGAGCGTCTGTCTTATCATAGATATCGAGCTTTGCAAACTCGAATTGAGAATGAGGTTTCTTCTCTTCAAAAGCCTAATCCATGCACAGCTATGGTGCAGCTTCTATGAATGTAGCGATTGCAGCTAGTCGGGCCATTGAAGCCCTACGAAATGGCGTTCCTAACCGGTTCGCAGTTGCAGAACTTGGCTCTTGGCAGTATCAGATTGAGGAGCGTTTTCAAGAGCTGTGCAAGGGTGCTAGTTCAGGCCCTGCAGGAATGCTGATAAAGGGGGATTTTGGGACAGGCAAGTCCCATCTTTTACTAACCCTGCAGGAGCGAGCAAGGAAGAATAATTTTGCCACCTCCCTAGTTGTCGTCTCCAAAGAGTTGCCCCTCGGTAACCCCAATCGCCTGATTCCCCGCCTCCTTGCCCAGGTCGAGCTCCCTGACATGGTTGAGCGTGGGATCCAAGGCATGGCAGCCCGGCTACAGTACTCCTCGCCTTCTTTCCAGAAGTTCCAGCTTTGGGTTAACCAGTGGCAGTTTGGGTCAGGCTGGTGGCCGGCCACCTTGGCTCTGTACCAAAGGTTAGGAGGCGATGACGAGAAGCTAGACGCCATTGTCCGCTTTTGGGCTGGTGAGCCCACTCTGAAGTCCTCAGAGGTAAGGCGAAGCCTACGGGATCACGGCTTGGCAGGTGCTTATCCCATTGGCAAGCTACCCCCTGCAGAAAGCCTACACTGGCAGCGCCTGGCCTTCTGTGCCCAGCTATGTCGGGCCATAGGGTTTGGGGGCTTGGTGGTTTTGGTGGATGAGATTGAGCTTATTGCCCAGTACAGTCTTCTTCAGCGGGTCAAGTCGTACCGCGTTCTTGGGCACTTGTTTGGTACAACAACCCTGCCTGAAGAAATAAAGAAAGCTCCGCTGGTTTTCGTAGGAGCAGTAACCCGCGATTTCGAGAGGGTCATTCTACAAGAAAAAGGAGATTGGGAGAAAGCACCTAAGATAGCTCTCCAGAAGCATATGTCTGAGGAAGTCGTAAAGGCCGGCATGGAGGCTATTAGCCAAGCTACCCCTCTCTGTTCCTGCTTAGAAGCCCGCGAGGCCATTCAATCCATGTGGCATAGGGTAGCGGATCTCTACCAGAAAGCTTATCCCGATTGGGTACGCCCATCGCTGCCACAGCTTCCTGAGCTCTACAGCACAACCACTGTGCGGTCAATTATTCGCCGCTGGATTACGGAGTGGGATGTGCGTCGGTATTACAGCCCCGATACAGAAATTGTGATTGTAGAAGATGAGGCGATCAAGTCTACCCCAACTGAGGAGCTTCCAGAGTTGGAAGAGGACGAAGAATAAGCCCAGTCAATCCCTAACTAGCTTTGAGAGGCCTCAGCGCTGGAAAGGGTTTTGGAAAGGATTCGGGCTGGAGCTCTGGCCTTTGTTGCGGTACTTAGGATTGATGGTCAAGGTGCCAGCTCCCAGGCCTCGCTGCGCCAAGAACTCCAGGTTGCGGCGGCGCATGGTGGTGTCGTAGTCGTTCTTGACGCGATCTTCGAGGATGGCCACCTGCTGCAGCGCGCTCAGCAAGATAGCAGCAGCTTGCTCGGAGGTGTAGCCATTCTGGGAGGCATAGCGCACGGCAAACTCGTCGGCTGCTACCTGGGCCTTCTGGCCCTTCTCCGCTTTGCGCAACAGAAACACCGCTGACGCGGCCAAGCCTGCTGCTAAGCCAACGCCGAGGTTATCTCCCATCTGCAGCTCTACCAAAATGCCCATGCTGCCGGCCCCGATCAAGGCGGGATACAGCAACAGCGCCGACCAGTTATCCCCCAAAGCCAGCTCTGTGGCCATCACCGCTTCTCGCAAGAAGTAGATCTTCTGCTGGTCAGGGCTCAGCTTCTGCCAACGGCTGAGGTCGATGGCAAAGCGAGAGTACTTTTGCCAGGGGAAGCGCCACAACGGCTGCACAACCCGAGACTGGTCAGGGGTGCCGATCTCGATCTGCACTTCAGGGCGGATCTCCACTGGGAGAAACTGGATCAGGCGGTCAAAGTCGGAAATGGTATACATGCTGGCACAGTGCGGCTAAGGGAGCGGCTGGAGAGGATTACCCATAGTAAAGGATTCTAGCCTTCCTTGCAGGCCAGCTCCAAGCAAGCTTTTTGCAATATGGCTGGCGGCAGAGGGACAAGCCTGAGCCTAGATGGAAAGGGGGTATGCCGCGTAACATACTCCCGACCCTGTAGCTAGCTTCCCGCAGGGTTGCTACGCATACAGCGCGGGGCTTCTCGGCGGTTTAGCTAAACCTGAGGTGAGCAATCTATTTGGCGGATTGCCCAAGGGACTGAATTTATCATCCCAGTCAAACCCTTGAGGACCAAGACAGCCGTTATCTTAGTTTGAAGAGGGATCCCTGCTGGGGTGTTTGAGATTGGTCAAATCGTTGAGGCGGCGCAGGATCCCCCATCCCTGTAGGGCCTCCAGCAGGGCTTCCCGCACAACCGCTACCGTCTCTTGGTCGAGGGCCAACCGCAGATAATCCACCGCCAGCCGGGTTTGCTCGGGATCCAGGTGGGACATTAAGCTCTGCAAGCGGCGAACGCCCGCCAGCCGTCGGAAGGGATCGGGAGAAGCAATGTCGCTGAGGTCGCGCTCCAATTGAGACCGTTGCCGCTCTTGTCGGCCCCTGAGCCACTCCCCAAACAGCAGCGACAACAAGGCTAGAGTGGCCAATCCCTGTAGAATGGCACCGGTGGCCAGCCAGCGTTGGGTGGATTCTGCCCAGATGGAGATGAGGGTGTAGGTGCCCAAGGTGGCGGCTGCTCCCGAGCCAATTGCCAGCAAAAGCCAGCGATCCGCCTGCCGAAACCAAGCTTGCCACTCCTGCCAGCGGCGGTTGAACTCAGGGCTGCGCACCCCCTGTAACCCCAACATCACCAAGGTGCCCACCCCCAGAGAGAGCGCCAGCCGCCCATTCCAGAAGGCCAGCCCTGCCAACGCCAAGGCCGACAGAGCCAAAACCCGCCACTGCGGCCCCGATAGGATCCACAGAGCAACTTGGGATCCCGTCTCCACTGCCCCACGCCCCACCCGCTGCAGATATTCTGGCCAGGATCCCTGGCCGGAAGAAGGGCGACCCGATTGATGCTTCACCGATGGCAACTCCCAAAACTCTGTCGCACGTAAACTACCCGACCCTGACTGCTTCGCAGTACGGGGCGGGCTTTCGGTAGCCCTGCAGTTGGCAAGCCAACCACG
>NZ_JANSHM010000089.1:0-9445 GCF_047461635.1 Synechococcus sp. W55.2
TAGTAATCCGTACTGAACATATTATACATTATTTTCAGTATAGTTGAGCTTATTATTGACTAGAGTCATGCTCTCCCCTTGAGAGAGGGGAGCTACGCAATGGGGAGTTTCACTGGGATGTTATGGTCATTTCAGGTTAAGGTGAGACGCCTGGGCTGCTGATCGCGCCAGCGGGACGGAGTCCTTGAAAAGCCCTATAGCCTGCTGCACTCAGAGTTTTAGGTGTGGGTGCAGTGCCCTAGTTTAATTGAAATGACCATACTGGCAATACAGGGATCCCTGAAAATAGACAGGATGGCGGGGAGGGCTAGTCATGATTGAGGCGGGGGCAAGCGTCTTGAGGCGGATGTTGGGCGTCTACGGCAGCTCTAAGATGGGCGTTCTGCTGCTGTTGGGGTTTTCTTCGGGTTTGCCGCTGCTGCTGATCAACACCACCTTGAATGCTTGGCTGACCCAAGCGGGCTTGACCACCATTGCCATCGGCTTGTTTAACCTGCTCAATTTGCCCTACTCCTTTAAGTTCTTGTGGTCGCCTGTTCTGGATCGATTTCTGTTGCCGGCACCGGGATCCCTGCGGGGCAGTCGGCGGCGGGGGTGGATGGCCCTGACCCAGGTGCTGTTGCTGCTCAGCATAGGGCTACTGGGTTTTCAGGATCCGACCCAAACCTGGCTGGAAGCCTTGGGATGGGAAGAGCTGTCCCAGACTTGGCCGGGCATCACAGTTTTCACCCGCCCGATCTTTCTGGTGGGGTTGCTGGTGGCTTTTTTGAGCGCCTCTCAGGACATCGCGGTGGACGCTTACCGTACCGATATCTTGGCGGAGCGGGAGATGGGGGCAGGGGTAGCCATTTTCGTATTCGGCTACCGCATCGCGCTGTTGGTCAGCAGTGGCGTGAGCTTGATCTTGGCGGACTATTTGCCCTGGTGGCAGGTGTACGGGATCATGGCGCTGCTGATGTTGATCGGGTTGATTACCTCGTTTTTGGCCCCTGAGCCGGAAGACAGCGCCCTCAAGCCTACCTCTTTGCGGTCGGCCATCATCGAGCCGTTTCAATCTTTTTGGCGGCACCGCTTGGCCTGGGCGATCCTGCTGTTTGTGGTCTGCTTCAAGTTGCCGGATAGCTTGGCAGGGCAAATGACCCCCACATTTTTGTTGCAGACGGGGTTTAGCACCAGCGATCTGGGCATTATCCGCAGTTGGATAGGCTTGTTGGCCACCTTGGCTGGGGCTTTTGTGGGGGGGGAGTGGGTCAGCCGCATCGGCACCTACCGCTGTCTGTTCATTTTCGCAGCCTTGCAAGGGATCGGCAATTTGGGCCTGGGAGCGATTGGGTTGGTGGGGCAAAACTATCCGCTGCTGGTGGGGGCAACCGTTTTCGACAACATGGCTGGGGGCATGGGCACGGCTGCTTTTCTGGCTTTTTTGATGAGCCTTTGCGATCGGCAATTTAGTGCCACCCAGTATGCTTTGCTCACCAGTGTATTTGCCGTGGGGGGAACCTTGGCCGGGGCTGTGTCAGGCTATTTGGCGGCTGCGGTCAATTGGCCTTTGTTTTATTTGATTACAGCGATGACAGCTGCTCCGGCAATGGTGATCCTACTGTGGCTTGGCCCCCCTTCATCGACTGCAGCCCTGGCCACGGCTGCAAAAGGGGAAGCCTCTGAACCGTAGCTGCCCCTCCAGCCGTCTGTGTCTACCGTTGGCCTTTCCACCCCATGGTGGCGAATGAGCAGCCCGTTATCTCTGCCCTGCTTTCTTCGCTGCTGACGGTAGCCTTGCCTTGAACGCAACGGGGATGGTTGCCTACAGCGCAGCCCCGATTTTGGCCGCCAGATCCACCAGCCGCGCGGCATAGCCGTACTCGTTGTCGTACCAGGAGAGTACCTTTACTGTGCGATCCCCTAAGGTCAGGGTGGATCCCAAATCCACAATGGAAGAGTGGGGATCCCCGACGATATCCGCCGAGACGATCTCCGGTGGAGCAATGGCCAGGATGCCGCGCAGCGGGCCTTCTGCAGCCTCGATAAAGGCTTGGTTGACGGCTTCTTTGGTGATGGGCTGCTCGGTACGCACCACAAAGTCCACAATCGAGCCGGTCAAGGTGGGCACCCGCAGCGCCAGGCCATCCATCTTCCCTCTCAGGGCGGGCAAAACCTCGGCCACTGCCGTGGCGGCCCCGGTGGTGGAAGGCACAATCGACACTGCTGCTGAGCGGCCCCGCCGATAATCTTTGGGATCCGGGCGATCCACAATTGCCTGAGTGGCGGTATAGGCATGGCAAGTGGTGAGAAAGCCGGTCTCGATGCCGAAGCGATCCAACAAGACCTTAGCCAGCGGCGCCAAGCAATTGGTGGTGCAGGAAGCATTGGAGACGATGTGATGCCGCTCCGGGTCGTATTGGTCGTCGTTGACCCCCATCACCACCGTCAAGTCGGGGCCTTTGGCGGGAGCAGAGATGATCACCTTTTTGGCCCCGGCTTCCAGGTGTTTGGCCGCCCCCTCTCGTTTGGTGAACAAGCCGGTCGATTCCACCACCAGGTCAACCCCCAGATCTTTCCAGGGCAGTTGCGCCGGATCCCGCTCTGCCAAAACCCGGACTTTCAGGTGGTTGCCGATTTGCAGATGCCCGTCCACCGCGCTCACGGTTTGGGGCAGGCGCCCATAGGCCGAGTCGAACTGGAGCAGATAGGCCAAGTTGTCGGGTTCGGTCAGGTCATTGACTGCTACCACCTCCAGCTCCCGAGCTGGCTGAGACAGCAGCACCCGCAAGAAGGCCCGCCCAATGCGACCAAATCCGTTGATGGCTACCCGTGTGGTCATCGCAATCCTCCAGTGTCAGTTCATACCGTGGGTCGAGGGACGCGGCATGGGAGACGCTACCCCCTATGGATAGGGTAGAAGAAGAACGGGATCCACATCGCCTTTGCACCCAAGATCTCCAGATTTGCCACTGGGACTTGCAAAAGAACTCACCCAAGAAGTTGCCGGCAGAAGGGAAAAGTAGGAATGAAGGTATTGCTGACCAACGATGACGGCATCGAGGCTGCCGGGCTGGCCAATCTCAAGTTGGCCCTCAGCGCCCTCATCCCGGAAGAACACTGTTGGATTGTGGCCCCCCACCAACCGATTTCCGGCTGCAGCCACCAGGTGACGACGGGGCGACCTTTTCGAGCCTTGGCCCGCGGCGAGCGCACCTTTGCCGTCGAGGGATCCCCTGCCGACTGTGTGCGGGTGGCCCTATTCAAGCTGGCCCCAGCGGTGGATTGGGTGCTTTCCGGTATCAACGAGGGGGGAAATCTTGGATCGGATGTGTATCTGTCGGGAACGGTGGCGGCGGTACGGGAAGCAGCGATGCGCGGGATCCCGGGAATTGCCATTTCCCAATACCGAGCAGGGGGCCAACCCATCGACTGGGAGCAAGCCCAGCGGTGGACGCGGGAAATCTTGGCGGAGCTGATGGAACAACCCCTGCCCAGGGGGGCGTTTTGGAATGTGAACCTGCCTCACTTGCCCGCCGGATCCCCTCTGCCGGAGCGGGTCTATTGTCCCCTCTGCACCCAACCCCTGCCGCTCGATTATGCGGTGGAAGCCGAGGGAAATGGGGCAGAGTCGCTGTGGTTTCGCTATCAGGGCCGCTATGCGGAGCGCGCTCGGGATCCCCAAACCGATACCGACATCTGCTTCTCCGGTCGGGTGGCCATCACCCAAGTGCAACTGGCCAAGGACTCCGTCCCGCTAACGCGACCAGGCGTTTCCGCTGGGGGGGGTAGAAGCCAGGTTGCGGGCAATGGTTCTCAGCCGTTGCAGCCGTAGCGCCGTCAGGATAGATGCTTCGCCGCTGTCGCGAACGGTGGGATCCAGCTTCAGAACCTGTTCTATGGCATCTGCCAGGTGTTGAGCGGCCTCCTGTCGGGTGTAGCCGCGGAACTGGGCACGGCGCAGGGCAAATTCATCGGCGTCGAAATGGGCGCTCTCCCGGTTCAGGTTTTGCCAGATCTGCCGGACGGAGAGAGCTGTAATGCCACCTGCCAACAGAGCGGAAAAGGGGTGCTGCAAAGAGAGCTCCGCCACGGTGGTGATGCCCCCGAACAAGGCCAGCGACTGGTAAAACCCCGGCTGCAGCCAGTTGCGATTGTCCAGCCAGCCCACCTCCCGCAGAAACAACAGATCCCGCTGCGGCTGAGGGATCCCTTGCCAACGGCGAAAATCGATGGCGATGGTGCCCTGGGGCTGCCAAGGGGCTTTGCGGCGGGAGATGAGCAGGGCTTCGCCCCCGAAGTGGGGAACAATGGTGATCAAGGGTCGGAAAGAAGCGGGGAGCAGATCCCGCAACCGTTCGGTTTCTTCTTTTTCGAAGGGTTGGAAATCTGGGCGGCTGGTCATGGCCTCACCTGTTGGGGGGGTTGGGGTGGGGAGCCTGCCTAAAAACAGGCCCTGTTCCGGCCCCAGACACCCCAGCCTGTGCAGAACCGATGCGAGGTTAGTCTATCGCATCTCCAGGCTGGCCGTGGAACTCTGGCCGTGGAACTCTATAGGTGGAACCCTGTAGGTTTCAAAGATCCCAATCCTAGGTTGCGTAGACTGGGAAGGCGAGCCTACCCGTCTTACCTACTCGTCTTAAATCCGAGACCATGACCTTCCCAGCTCAGCCAGAACCCCAAGTGCTCCGTACTGCTGACGGGAATGAGCAGAGTATCAACAGCCCCCTTTACACCTACGCCTTCTTCCCGCAGCCAGCTCCAGAACTTTTGCCCTTCATCCGGCAAACCGAGGGGATCCATCGGTCGGTGCAGGTGTTCTCCCCGGCAGGCAGCCGAATTGCCGCTGCTGTGGAGCCGATGCCGGATCCGGAGTCGCTGCAAGTCTCGGATGAGGTGTTGGTGCGCTCTGCCCTGCGCCACGATCAGGTGATCTGCCGGCTGTTCGCCCAGATGCCGGTGCTGCCCCTGCGCTTCGGCACCTGCTTCCTCTCAGCAGAAAAGCTGGGATCCCATCTGCTGTCCCGGCAGACAGAGTACGAACAAGCCCTGGCAGCCATTGGGGGGCGGGCCGAGTACTGTCTCAAAGGAAGGGTTCGACCTCAGCCCCAACCGGAGCCACAGTCCTCCCTGAGCGGGACGGCCTATCTGTTGGCCCGCAAGCAAGCTTATCTCCAGCAACGACAAGCCCAAGAGCAGCAAGAGCAGGAGCAGCAAGCCCTACAGCAGCTTTGGCCTTCCACCTGGCCTGTGCAAAGGGGGGATCCCCAGCCAGGAGAAGCCTTGCGGCTCTACTTTTTGCTCACCCCTGCCGAGTGGGAAGCCGCCCTTCAGCTCACCCAAACCTGGCTGGCTCAGCACCCCCATTGGCAACTGGATTGGAGCGCCCCTTTGCCCCCCTATCACTTTGTCCGTGCCTTGCGGGATTCTCTGGCGGACAAGTGTATAGATCCCAACTAAGGACGCCGTCCCGCTAGCGCGAACAAAGTGCTCTGCATGCGGATCATGGTCGCGTTAGCAGAGCGTGGATCCAAGCGTGATAATGGTGAGGGGATCCCGTCCGCTTCCTGTTTGCATTGGCGAGGCGGAGCCCTCACAGGGCAAAGGACTCCGTCCCGCTAACGGGAACAGCAGGCAAAAGGAAGAGTTGTGGTCTAAAGCGCTATGCGCCGCTACCGCGAACGAGTTGGGCTATTGGGGCTGGGCACGGTTGGCACGGGTGTTGTGCAAATTCTGCAGCAACCCCGGCATCCTCTCTTGCAGTCGGTTGAGATTGCGGCGGTGGGGGTGCGCTCTTTGGACAAGCCACGGCAAGTGCGGATCCCGCCTGAGCGCCTGACCACCAATCTGGAGCAAATCGTGTCGGATCCGGAAATCGACGTGGTCATCGAGCTGATGGGGGGCTTGGAGCCGGCCCGCACCTTGATCTTAAAAGCCCTTGACCACGGCAAACCGGTGATCACAGCCAACAAAGCGGTGATCGCCCGCCACGGGGAGGAGATCTTTCAGGCGGCAGCCCAAGCCAAAGTCTCGGTGCTCTTGGAAGCGGCAGTCGGGGGCGGGATCCCGATTCTGCAGCCCTTGCAACAGTCCCTGCAGGCCAGCCACATCCAGGCGGTCTGGGGCATTGTGAACGGCACCACCAACTTCATCCTCAGCCAGATGACCCAGGCGGCCAGCTCGTTTGAGGAAGCCCTGGCCCTGGCCCAGGCCCACGGCTATGCCGAAGCGGATCCCAGCGCCGATGTGGAAGGGTGGGATGCCGCCGACAAGATCGCCATTTTGGCCAGCCTTGCTTTCGGGGTGTCTGTGAAGCGGGAAGCCATCCCCTGCGAAGGGATCCGCGGCATCAGCCCCACCGACATTCGCTATGCCCGCGAGTGGGGCTACACCTTCAAGCTCTTGGCCATCGCCCAAAGGGCCAACTCTGGCGGGGAGGCAGCGAAGATGGCTTTGGATATCCGGGTTCACCCCACCCTTCTGCCCTCTACCCACCCCTTGGCCAACATCAACGGTGTGGACAATGCCGTCCTGGTGCAGGGGGATCCTTTGGGGCAGGTGGTGCTGTCGGGGCCGGGGGCGGGGCGGGGGCCGACTGCCAGTGCCGTTGTTGGCGATCTGCTGACCCTGATTGCCCACCGGCAAACGGGGGCTGATGCCCCCAATCCGCTGTGGGGATTCTCCTGCTTCCCCGCTGCCGCCTCTTTGATCCCTCTCTCGGAATTGGAGTCGGAGTTTTACGTGCGGGTGTTGGCTCAGGATCAGCCGGGGGTAATGGGGGCGATTGGCACCTGCTTCGGTCGCCACCGGGTTAGCCTGGAGAGCATTACCCAAAAGGAATGTCACCAAGAGCAGGCGGAGATTGTGATTCTCACCCACACCGTCCGGGAGGCCGACTGCCGGCAGGCGCTGGCCGAGATCCAACAACTGCCCCAGGTAGCCGGGATCCCCAGCCTATTTCGGGTGCTGCGCTAGCTGCGTAGACCCGCGAGCGGCGCAGAGCACATTTGTTTGACCCTTAGAGGATCGGAAAACCCGTTGGAACCCAAAAGATGAACCCTTCTGTTCGCGTTCGCGATAGCGGTGCGGAGCACTTTGGTAGGACGCAGTCCTTGCAGGCTGAGGTGGTGGTGGTGGGGGCGGGCATCAGCGGCCTAACGTTGGCCTTGCGATTACAACAGGGCTTATCCCCCAAGGATGAATCCACCCAGCCGCTGCTCCTGGCCGAGGCCAGCTCCCGCGTGGGGGGCTGTATCTCCACCCAATCCAAAGACAGCTATCGCTGGGAAGAGGGCCCCAACAGCTTTACCCCCGTCCCCGCCCTGCTTAACCTCATTGCCGAGGTGGGCTTGGCGGAGCACCTGGTGCTGGCCGATGCCAAGCTGCCCCGCTACGTTTACTGGGAGAAAGCGCTGCTGCCGGTGCCCCTGAGCCCTTCTGCAGCCATTGGCTCGCGGCTGTTGAGCGTGGGCGGCAAGTTGCGGGCCTTGCGCGGCTTGTTGGGGTTTGTTGCGCCGCCGCCAGGCGGAGAGGAAACGGTGCGGCAATTCTTCCGGCGGCAGCTGGGATCCGAGGTGGTAGAGCGGCTGGTCGAACCTTTCACCTCAGGGGTGTATGCCGGGGATCCGGATCAGCTCAGCGCCTTGGCAGCCTTCCCCCGCATTGCCGGCTTGGAAGAACGCTACGGCAGCCTCTTTGCCGGTGCTGTGCAGGCTTTGCGCAGCCGTTATCGCTACGCGACGCTCCCGCGAACCCGTCACCAGGACAGCGGCAACTCCCCTATCCAACCTCCTCCCAAGCGGGGCCAACTGGGTAACCTGCGGCAGGGGTTGCAGCAGCTACCTGAGGCGATTGCCCAGAAACTGGGCAGTGCGCTGCGGCTGGGCTGGCGGGCTGTGCATCTCAAGCGGGATGAGACGGGCTACCGGGTGGGCTTCGTCATACACGACAGCGGTGCAGAGCACACGGCCCCAGAAGAAATCCACTGGGTGGCGGCTCAACAGGTGGTGCTCACCCTCCCTGCCTACGCTGCTGCCACCCTCCTGCAGGATCTCAACCCCCAGGCCAGCCGGCTGCTGAGGGAAATCCCCTACCCGCCTGTGGCGGTGGTGGCTTTGGCCTATCCAGAAGAAGCCCTCCCCCAACCGCTGCGAGGGTTTGGCCATCTGATCCCTCGCTCTCAGGGCCTGCGCACCCTGGGCACCATCTGGGCCTCCTCCCTCTTCCCAGAGCGGGCTCCTCAGGGCTATCACTGCCTGATCAGCTTCATCGGGGGAGCTACCGATGCGGCTTTTGCCCGCCAGAAAGGGATCCCGCCCATTACGGCGCTCTCCCCTGACGAGCGGGCCCAAATTGTGCATGCAGAACTCAGCCAGATCCTGCTCACCCGCCCTGTCGAACCCATCCGCCTGGGAGAGCGCCTGTGGCCCCAGGCTATCCCGCAATATACGCTTGGCCACCGGCAGCGGATTGCCCAATTGCAGGCCAGCCTGGCCGACCAAACCCCAGGGGTGTGGGTGTGTGCCAACTACCTGGATGGCGTGGCCTTGGGAGATTGTGTGCGGCGGGCCGAGGCCCTAGCCCAGCAGATCCTGTCCGTCCGGCGTTAGCGGTGCGGTTCCCGTTCGCGTGTAGCAGCATAGAGTGCTGTAGACATAGCAGCATGAGCCATCCCTACACCAGCCTCCTGCTCATCCCCACCGGCATTGGTGCCCGCATCGGTGGTTTTGCCGGGGATGCCCTGCCTGTTGCCCGCACCCTGGCAGCAGCCGCAGAGCGGGTCATTACCCATCCCAACGTGTTAAACGGAGCCAGTTTGTTTTGGCCGATGGGGAACGTGTTGTACGTGGAAGGGTACGGCCTGGATCAGTTCTGTGCGGGGGTGTGGAATTTGCGGCCAGTGCGCCAAAACTGTGTTGGGGTGGTGCTGGATGCCGGGATCCCCCCCGATCTGCAACAACGCCACCTGCAGGTGATGCAGGCTGCTCAGGCCACCTTGGGGCTCAACATTGGCCCCTGGCGCTTGACCCGCCAACCCTTGGGCGTTTCCGTCGGCTTCTCCCCCTCAGGAGCCAGCCAGGGATCCCTGGCCCAGCCTGATGCTCTCTTGGAGACTGCCCAGGAGCTGGTTCGCCTGGGGGCAGAGGCCATTGCCGTGGTGGCCCGCTTTCCGGATGACTTGGACTTCAGCCAGTACGAGCAGGGAAGGGGGGTGGATCCCCTGGCCGGCGTCGAAGCCCTGATCAGCCACCTGGTGGTGCGGGAGTTGCGGATCCCTTGTGCCCATGCCCCCGCTTTCCACCCTGAGACTTTCCCCAAGCCGGTTCACCCCCGCGCTGCTGCCGAAGAGGTGGGGTTTACCTTCTTGCCTTCGGTTTTGGTGGGCCTCAGCTACGCTCCCCAGTTCGTCAAGAGCGGGGATCCCGCCCAACCGGGCGACCTGACAGCAGAGCAGGTGGACAGCGTC